>NZ_AP022567.1:7800000-8006721 GCF_010727475.1 Mycolicibacterium mageritense | reverse complement strand
ACGGTGAAGGGCGCTGCGTTGGGCGTGGGTGGGGTGGTCGATGGGGACTTTTCCTGGGGTCGCGGGAGAGGTGGTCTACCTGCCCTCGGGCATCGGGCAGTTGCAGCCTTTTCGGGGCAGTTGTAATCAAAACGCCACAACTGCCGCTGTGCGTGATCATGCGCACACCGGGAACTTCCGTGGTGCGTGGACGGCGCACATCAGGCATCGGGCGGCGGTCAACCGATCCGTTGCGGGGATGCGCAAGGTGGCGCTGAGGGGCGCTGTGCGCCCTCTGAGCCACTGGGCGGGTCGCGGCGGGCAATCGGACACCTGATGCGGGAATCGCGGCTGTGTGCCCTGTGAGAGCCCTGAACGGCGGTCGCCTGCCCATCGGGGGGCGGTGGTGGGCAGGAGGGCGCGGCTGTGGAACACGTGGTGACCATGTGACCACTAGCGGGCATATGGTCCCGTTTCCGCTGGTCAGCGGTATATCGGGACTGCGCGGCGTACACGGTCACCTGGTCACCCGCCACACGGGACTCTGAATCGGCTGGTCGGGTGGGTTTTCGGGCGCGGCGTGAGGGTGGTGGGAGGGAAAGAGGGCGCTTGGCTGTGGGTGACGCATGGCGGGTGGTTATGGCGGCTGTAGGCGGTTTTGTAGGCGGTTCTGGGGTCGTTTAGGCGATAAAGACCCCGTTTAGCCATGCCGCACAGCAGGATATCCGCAGGTCAGGCATATTTCGCCGCTCGCATTTATGGCGGTATGGCGGTATGGCTGTCTTGAGCCCCGATATGGCGACTCCAGCCATGAATCGCCTACGCCGCTAGGGTTTGCTCTCGTTATGAATACCTGGGGACGTGACACTTATATATTTATATACTCTGAGCTGCGGATATGCGTTTCGGTGAGCCGCGTTGTGAGCGGCGGCGCGTTAGCGGAGGGTTTTCGCGGCGCTCAAGACAGCCATACCGCCATACCGCCATAATCGCCTACATGCCCTCTGACCTGCGGGTATGCGTCGCGGGACACCACTTTTCAAGGCTACCCCCCGCCGCCTAGTCATCGACAAAACCGCCAAAACCGCCTAGCGTCCTCGACCCGAAATCGCCATACGCAGCCATACGCCGCCCAAACCCGCGCGGCGGTTTGGGCGGTATCCAGCCTTGCTTCCGCGCCCCCGACGCCCGCACTCGGTGTGACCTTGGTCACACATGCTTTCGATTGCCTGTATACGTCAACATAACAGCAAACTTCTTGGAGTCCGTTGCGCCCTGCCCTCACGCTGCGGTGATGGCGAAGGGTGTTACGTCGATATCTACACATATACACAGGTAGGGGACACCACTTTCTCATTTGCACTTGTTTCGAGGGTGTCGAATTTGTAGGCGATTCTGAAATCTGGAGATAGCGTTGACGTACTGAGCAAACAATTGACGGGATGAAAGGAAAGCCGTGAGCGTAGGCATCGACACACAACTAGACGCCCTGTTCGACGTTGACGCGCCGCGCATGACGGCGACGGAAACGGCGCAGCGCTTCGGTGTCACGCGCGCGCAGTCCTCCATGCGATTCGCACAGGAAGGCTTCCAGCCCAGCGCGTGGGCAACGGGCAGGGTGACCGTGTGGCTAGTTCGCCCGCGCGACGCGCTCCTGATATGGGGTCACCGTCTCCACGCCGCGACCGACCGCTAAGCCCTAGAAACGACGAAACCCCGCCCGCCGCCAAGCAAGTGGGGTTCCACCGAAGAAGAATCTTCAAATGTCTAAGTCAAATGTAACACGGACTAACTCCGCTGACCCGTACGACCGTCCGAACCCATTCGGAGAGCCAACTGACGGCGACCTCCTGGACGACATTGAAACCACCACCAATTTCTGGAACGCAAAGCCGCAACTTCAGCGCATTCATCAGGTTGCGCGCAGCGAAGGACGTATGTCTCCGTGGGGCCTTTTGGTAGCCGTGATGGCGCACCGCCTGAGCCAGATACCGCCGAATGTGGTTCTGGTTCGCCGCAACGGTAAAGAGGGAAGACCTTGGCAGGCGGCACCTCACTGAACACCTACGTGGCAGAGGTATCGCCACCATCGGAGGTGGCGACGGCGACCATGAGCGCCGCGAAGGAACTGGTGCCCCGCTGGTGGCACCATCGCAGACGGCACCGGGCAGGGCATCGTCAAAGCCTTCGCCGAGGTGAAGGTGTCCAGGACGAAGAGGGTAAGCCTCTCGACACCTGACCCGTTTCTTCCGTCATTCCGTGACCATCCACGCCGACGAGGTGGCGACCCTGAACGCCGAGTTCGCCCGTGAAGGGTCGAAGACGGGCGGCATGCTCCGATCACTGTGGATCGGCTCAGACGTAGGTATGACCAACGCCGACCGCGACCGCAACGTGTCTATCCCCGCGAACATGGCACGACTGGCGGCTATATGGGGTGTGCAGCCGTACGCCGCTCAGCAGATCATGGCGCAAGCCAGGACGGAACTCCTCAGCGCTTTCTCTGGGTACCTGCGACGGAATGCCGACCGTCAAGCGAATGCCCTTCTGTGGCTCCACCGCCCGCTGGTACGGAGTTTCCGTTCCCGCTGTTCGGTAACACTCCCGCGCAGCAGGCGATGGGTTCCGTGCTTCCCCACGAAATTCGGATGGACGCCGACCTGACCGACCTCCCGGACCCGATCTGGGTTCACTGGTCACCTCAAATGACGGCGGACATTTTGGCGTTTCAGGCTGAGCAGGACGCGATGACCAACCGATTCCCGTACGCCGCGAAAACCCCCGAGCAGCAGGCAGAGGCTGATCGCCTGGTGATGGAAGGGCACCTCTTGCTGACCCGCATCAAGATAGCCGTGTGCCTGGGGTTCCTGTGGGGGCACCGCGAGCCCGACGACTTGGATTGGTGGCTTTCAGGCATCTTGCTGGAAGTGTGCGTCGCCGAGGCAGCAGGTGTGTGGTCGGTGTGCCAAGAGCAGGCTAAAGCCGACGCCGAGGCACGGGGCATGCCAGGTATCGAGCAGAACGCGGCAAACGAAGTACGGGATGCCCTGGAAGAGAAGAAGTTCGCCAGTGGCGTGACCGCGTGTACCAGGTGCTGGCTGAACGCGGCGAGTTGACACAGAGCGGCGTCGAGCAACACCTGTCCACGGCGCAGCGCAAGGTTGCGCGCGAGCTTCTTCGCGCTCTGGCGGCAGAAGGGCGAGCCGGATACGACGGCGCGCTGTGGTTCGCCATTTACCAAGGACGCAGATTAACCAAACTCCGAGTAGTGGAAGGCTGACAAATGACCATTCGAGACCCTGAGCAGGTAGTGCCTGCCATCGTCCGCAGGCTGGAACGCAACGGCGCTATGACGCGTAGCCAGCTCCAGCAGTCGTTGAGCGCGGCTAGCCGAGCGTGGCTGACAGAAGCGCTCTCCGCGGCCACCGACACGGGGCGCGTCGTCCGTCGTGACGACGGCACGTACACCCTGCCGATAGCGGTAGTTCCGAGCCACCGCCGTCCCCGCGCGGTGTGGACGGGCGGTGAGTAATGCCTACCATCCACACCCCCGAGCTTTACGGCGCATACGCCGTGTACACCGACGATGAGCACAGTGAATACGTAGAGCGCCCCATCATCGGATGGGACGAACGCGGGCGTCCGCTCGTGATGTGCGGCAACGCGCTGCATACAGCGGACAACGCCCCGTTCGTGAAGGTTTCGGTGTACATGGTGGTTCGCCGCCCCGACCTTGTGAAAGAGGTTGTGGCAGCGGTGACGTAGAGCATCAACGCGGACATCGGGTCGATGTTCTGGCAAGCCGACAGCATCAACGACCTTGTGCGTAGCGCCATCCGTCAGCACCTCCGCGAGACCCGCGAAGGACGTTACGAGACATGACCACCATCGCCGCTGCTCGAAGAACAGAAAGGACAACACCTGATGGCTCTCTTCTTAAAGCCCGACCCCGCTGACATCCGAGCTGCGCGCCGTGACATTCATCGTGAAGCGCTAATCCGTGGCGTTGCGTCCATCGCGCAGTCCGCCCAGCCTGCCGCCGTGACGGCACTGTCCGAACTGCTGGACGAGGGTGTGGTCACCCGACGCGGCGACCGTGGCGTGGCGATAGCTGACGACACCGACGTGTACCGCGCAGCCCGAGCCATCATGCTGGAACTGGAGAGCGGCGGGGGCACCCTCTGTGGAGGGACTACACGACCGCATCGAGCACACCGCGCCCACCACCCACACAGCGTTGAACTACCTTCGCGCCCACAAACTGGTGGCACTACGTGATGGTGTGCTCACCGACCGCACCGGGGACAAGATGCGTGGACGTAAGTCCGCGCTACCGACCGAGTCGCTGGAACTGGCAGCCATCGCCGCCGCCGACGCGGCGGTACGGAAGAACATCGCCGCGTTGGGCGACTCCACTACGCGGTGGTTCAAGCACCCCGACGATGACCGCTGGACACCGGAAGCCTTACGCGACATCCGCCGTGAGACGAACGCGGTCTACCGCGTGCTGCCTCCTGGGCGACGGATGACGGTGGACAAGTTTCGTTATGAGGTTCGCAAGGTCACCGCAGACCATGTGGACGAGGTGATGGCTCGTCTGGAAGCCGCCAAGTTCATCACCGTCACGGATAGCACGGTGACCACCCGCGGCGCTCCCTGTGCCTGAGGTGCCGAAGACTGAGAAGCCAGAAACGGTGACGCCTGCACCTGCACCCATCGCCGTGGCGGCAGGCGGTGACGTTGGTGACCTGGCGTCGTTCAGTGATCCCGAGGTTATCGAGACGCCGAAGCCCGAGATACCGCAGACCCCGAAGACCAACACCGCCCCCGCAGGGGACACCACTTCTCCCGCCCCCGCCCCGAAGCCCGAGGGCACCCGCACGGTGGCGAAGACCGAGGGGAAGGCTGTCGAGAAGACCGAGGCTGCCGAGACTCCTGCAACTGTCCCCGTTTCGGGGGACATCGAGCGTCGCCTGTCAGCGCTGGAGAAAACGGCAGAGACCACCGTGGACGGTGTGAGAGCCATCTACACCAAGACGGAACGCATCGAGCACCTGGTATCGGACACCACCGTTGACCGAAGCCGTATCTCGGACGCACCGGAAGCCGTCCGCGAGGTGCTGGTCACCATCGCAGCGAAGCTGCACCGCGCGGCGAAAGAGGTGAAGGAGGGCAAGCGCCCGACCTTGACCAACAACGAGGTGAAGAAGAGCTTGTCCAACCGCCCCTTGCGCGGTGAGACCGTGGCACCGCGCGACCGCTTCGAGGAAGCACGGCAGTTGGGACTGCGTACGGGCGTCATCCGAACCACCCACCGCAGCCGACTGGTGTTCGTGTCCTTCGAGCCGCTCATGGAATCCGACGATTTCGGGCGACGTGTAGCAAACATGGGCGTTCGTGTCGCTGCCCGCACCAAGGGGCTGGTGGACGCAGCCACGAACCGCGTCGGAGTGGGCAAGTAGATGAACGTCAAGCGGACATACCTGCCGAATCACCAACGGCGCGCAGACATCGGAGACCACCGACCTGTCACGTCCCCAGCCGACGTTGGCGGGAACGAGTTCTGGAGAGAAGGTTAGGAGTTAGCTGATGTTGCTTGGAGAGGAAGCACATATGACACCGGAGACGAAAGACCACGGCACCGCTGTGAGGGTCTGGCACGCCATCCTGATCCTGTCCGTCATCGCATCGGTAGCCGTGAATACTGCCCACGGTGTTCTTGGCGCGGACGACGACCTCACGGCGCGGATCGTCGCTGGCGCGCTGGGCGCGATCCCGCCGCTTGTGTTCTTCGCCCTTGTCGAGGCGCTGCTGAAGACTTTCCGCACAGGGGTCTACGGCTGGCTGTACTGGACGCTGATCATCGGCACGGTCTCCGCCGCCAGCGCCGCGTTCACCCTGTCATTCATCGCGGTGTTGGACTTCGCGCGGGACTACGCGGTGATGTCGTCCATGTGGATTGCGTGGCTGTTCCCGATCATGTTCGACGTGGTGATGGCACTGTCAACGCTGGCGATTTTCGCCCTTGGCGACAAGCCGATGAAGCGGGTGAAGAAGGCGAAGGCGTCCAAGGTTGAGGAATCCATCGCCACAATCGGCTTGCTGCCCAAGGCGCGGATTCGCCTGTTCGGGGGCGCGGCGACAGTGCCGACACTGCCGCCGACACCCCATCGACAGGTCATCGACAGCCCACCATCGACGGTTCAGCGACAGCCCATCGACAGCCTGGCGACACCTACCCCCGTCAACGACACCCCGTCATCGACACTGCCGCCGACGCCTAAACCTGTCGCCGAAGCTGTCAACGACGCTGCCGATGACAGCGACATTGACATCGACAGTTTGTCGTTCGCCGCTGCTGTTGCCGACCGCGCGAAGGTGAAGCAGACACCGGGAGTCGTTCATCGAGTCATCGAAGTTCTTCGAGACGGACGGGAATCTATCCGAGGCGTCGCGGGCGGTGAGCCTGAGCCGCGATCCCGCTCGCCGAATCCGTGACGCCCTGGCGGAGCTGGAAGCAGAGGAGCGCCACGCTCTCACTGTTGTGGGCTGACTCCACCGCCCACCAATCCCAATCAGCCCACACTTACCTCTCCCGTGGGGCTGATTGCTGTCTGGCTTTCCTACACCCGCCGCGTTACGAGCCGCCTTCTGGCGGGGACAGCGGGAACTGTCCCCATCACATGAGCGAAAGCGGTGTGTTGTTCTTCAAAACTAGTTCTGAACACGCGAAATACCCACCATTTTGAAAGCCGAGCGGGTCGGGGACATTTGTTATGTCCCCGATTACGGGGGACATTACGGGGACAGCGGATATGCCCACCACCGCCATTCCACAATCCCCATTCCCGCCCATCCAAGCCGCCCCGATTAGCCTCTCGAAAGGGTTTGCCTGTTGCTCCGATATATACACCCACCCCGCCCTGATGACATGTATCGCTGGAGCTGTGAGCTGGGGGAATGTGGGTCGTCTGGAAGTTTTACGGTGACACGCCGATTTCAGGGGAGAATTTGCTAATTCATGCTACCCTCATAACTAGCACCGAGACGGCACTAGGTCCAACTCGGAACTGCTAATGCCGCATTAGCAGCCACCACAAGACCTATATAGAGAGAAGAAATGTCACCCACACCTACACCCACGCCCATTCCACTGCCCGACCACCTGGAGGCTCATATGCACGTCCTAGCGGACTCGATGACGTTCTGACCGACATCGCCGCGAACGCTGACCCCAACGCGCCCTACGGCGAAAAGCTCGACGCAGCGCTGGCGTCCGTGGAACGGACGATTTTCGGAGTGGACTATGTGCCTGACACCGGGGTGGTTATCACGGTGTCGCCCGTCGTCCTTCTGGTGACCGCTGTCGTCGGTGTCCTCATCGCCGTCCTCATCGTGGCTCGCCGCGCCCGTCGTTCCGATGAGCCACGAGGACAGTTCATCGCAGAACGTGAGCGCGAACGGCTCGTGGCGCGGGAGCGGGACGCGGCGGCGAAGGTCAAGGCAGCAGAGGACGTGAACCGATGACCTACCCTCACGACCCATACGGGCAGCCGCCCATGACCCATGACCCCATCTACGCCGCGCGTCGGCGCATGCAGGGCTGGTGGGCGACTTTCGCCGTGTTGTTCGTCCTGGGGCTGGTGATCAGCGCCGCGTACAGCGCGACGCTTGTCCCGCACACCAATCCGTACATCCACACGATGCAGCCGACGACGATGAGCTACGTACTCCTAGCCATCGGTGTGGTCAACGGGATCGTGGGCACCGTCGCCTTCATCATCGCCATCCGCGCGACCCGCGAATGCAGCCAAATCAAGCAGTCAATGTACGGAGGTTTCTGACATGAGAATCTCAACGATAATTGCGCTGGGCAGCCTCGCCGCCGCCATCCTCCTGGGAGGGCTGAGCGCCGCGCTCGGCGGTACGGCGACCAAATGCACACCCGTCCAACGCCCCGACCTGATGGCGGATTTGTGACCCTCCAGGACTGCGCTGTCGGCGCGGTGACCCCTGGAAAATTGTTTGCTGGGATAGCGGGATTGTGTTTCCTCGTCGCCGTCCTGGCGGGCTTCGTGGCGGTGGTATCCGCCCTGACACGTCCCATGGATAGGGCGCTCTCACCGACCGTCAGTGCAGCCGCTGACGGTGGTGCGAGGGCAGCGGCAGCCGCCCGTCAAGCTCATGCAGCCCGAGCTGAGCGGCGTCAGCAGCAGGGTACGGCGGGTACTCAGCAAACTCTGGTGGTGGCTATGGAACTGGATACATCGACGCCGAGGTGGTGGATTTCCCCGAGACCGAGGACTGGCTGAACACCGATCCTGTGCAGCCCGAGCCTTCCCCATCTACCGATGACCGCCCCCGCAGTGGCTGGGGACGCGGCGTCCAGTTCGGAGACTGACCATGCGGGGCGCAGCGCGGTGGTTCGGCATCCTCCTAATGGGCATCGGTGCGATGTTCCTCCTTGGCGGTTTGATGGGCGGCGACGCCATGACGCTCATTTCCGGGGTCTTCTTCGGGGGTTTCGGCGCATTCCTCTACTTCTGGGGACGCGGCGCGCGCGGAGGCGGCAGAGGAGGCGGTGACCCCGTATGGGCAGCGCAACGTGAGCGAGACGAGGCGCTCTACAGCGTTCAGCGCAGCGGGGCGCAGGCAATCGAAAGCCTTCGGCAGCAGGAGACCGCCAAGGCGCGCGCCGCTGTTGCGCGCGGGCAACAGCGAACCGAGTCATTGGAAGGAGCGTGGCTCTGATGGGTCTCTTCAGCAACAACGGCTACGTGCCGTCCGCGCGCGACAACTACATGCGCGGGTTGAAGGAGCAGGACTATCAGCGCCGCCGCGCCGATTCACAGTTTGATCAGGCGCGAAAAATCGTTGACGGCATCCCCGCGCTCATCGAGAAAGAGCAGGAGAAGGTCAAGCGCGACGCGCAGAGTGTCGTCAGTGGTATCCGCAAGTCCGCTGAGGTGGAAGAAAAGGCTTCTCACCACCCCGGTGACGCAGTACAGCGGTGGCGCGCACGGTAACGAACCCCATCATCGTGTGGCACTGGCGAGTGCCGATGCCGTCCAGCATCAACATCAGCGTGGAGGGTGTGAAGCGCACGGATGCTGGACCCGTTTTGGCGCTGCAACCTGGTGGTGGAATCGCGCCAGACGACATCATCGAGCGCCCTCCGCAGCAAGCTCGGTGCACGTGACGGTTTCGCCGCATGGGCGACTGAGGTGAACGAAGTGCTGGCGGAGATGGAGGATAGGTACCCGATCCTGGCGGACATCCGCGACGACAAGGTGTTCGCCAAGATGCTCAGCGCGACCGGAGTCAACAGGGACGAAGGGCAAGGACGTTGACCTGGAGGAGCGCGGTGCTTACGGCACCGTGTAGCCGCCCCGCACCGTGGTGCACGTCCCCGTGCTAGTGGGTATCGACATCACGCCCGAGGGACTGGAGTTGACTTTCGCTCACGACGACCACCGTCGTGCAGGGGACATCGGCGGGGCGGTTCTTGACCGTCTCAGGTCAGCGTTCAACGCGGGCGGTGTCCACAACGCCCGCAACTTGGTTGCCGTCGATGGCGACAACGGTGAACTGATCCTTCAGTTCCGCGACGCCCGAGCCATTTCCCCGCAGGCATAGCGTTCCTGCCCGCCGAACCGCCCAAGTCGTTGGACGAGGCGAAGAAAAGGTACCCATCGGCAACCTGGTGTGTTGGTGTCGATGCGCGAGGGAACGAAATCATGCCGACCGTCAAGAGCACACGACACTGCATCGCGGCGGGTCAGCCTGGTGTCGGTAAATCGGTCTGGGTTCGCGGCGTCATTGACTGGTTCCGTGTCGGTCTGGGCGCGGAAATCTATTGCGGTGACGGGAAGGTTCGGACTACGCCTCCCTCGCTGGACAGCCAAATGTGCGGATGGTCAGCACGTCGGCGGCAGCATCTGCGCATGGTGCGCGAAGTATGCGACGAGTTGGAACGGCGGCGATCAGAAGCTGCGATCAACAAGAAAACAGACCCGGCCGTACGACCGATACAGCCCGATCCTATTGGTGCTGGACGAGTTCGGGCTCATGAAGTCCGAAATCAACGATCTGGACAAGAAGGACGCGTTGATCACCTTCATGGACGACCTAGCGAAGATCATCAAGGTGGGGCGTGAGGCGCGCATCGTCCTTCTCCTGGCGGCGCAAGACGTGTACGCGGACACGATCCCGGTAGCCCTTCAAAACCAATTCGGTCTGGCAGTGCTGCTTGGTGTCCCCGGTGAGCGGACGATCCAAGGTGACTTCGTGCCCGAACGGCTGCGAGACACCGCGCGGCGCATCGGCGCACGTCTTGTACGCCCTGGTGCCGCCATGTACATCGAACGTGAAACCGAGGGGGTCATCGAGGTGCAGACTCCTTACAACTATTCGCCTGGCTCGACACCGTTGACCGCCGCGCTGACCGATGAGCAGCGGGCGGTGTGGGCTGATGCGAAGTCCCGCGCCGAGGCACTGCCGTGGTTCTACCCGCGCCTGGGTATCAACGCCACGCCGGGGTGGGAGAAGAGCGGTACGCCCGCAATCGTGGACACCGAGTTGGTGGTGATGACCGACCGCAACGGGAACCTGCTTCCGGGCGCTGAGAAGTTCGACCCGATGGACGAAACCTTCGTGGGAGCGGGCGGTACCTCGACGGTGAAGCCTCGACCACGTATGTGGGATCACGACAACGACCCGTCAACCCCTGAGGTACCTGTGACCGCTGACCCCGCAGCGCCTAACAGCGACAAGGTGTCAAGCATCCAAGGTGAGCAGATCAGGGCCGGGGGTGACCTGTGACGCGCTCGGTGGTGGCTGTGGACACGACCGTCTTCTACACCTCGATTGCACGCCTGGTGGACGGTGACCCCACCTCGATGTGGCTACCTTCACGCGGCGGACGTGACCTCACACCATGCCCCCGCACAGGAAATGCGGCGTCACGTTGACCTCGCCGCGCAGGTGGTTTCGGCGATCACGAAGTCCCGTTTCGGTGTACCCGACCTTGTGGTGATGGTTCGCCCGTACTTGGGCACCATGACCGCTGACCCTTCAGCGCAGCGGCGGGTTTCGGTGTGGTGGGAGATTGTGCGGCAACTCGACGTTGCAGGTGTGCCCGTTGGTGAGGTGAGCTTGTTGAGTGTGCAGAAATCAGCTCTCGGAAGCGCCGCGTTCGGTAAGAAGGGCACCGACGCCTTGGCGCAGTGGGTGGCTGACAACTGGACGAGGTGGACACCGCCCCTGTACGACGGGAAGCCCGACCCTCGATACCGCGCGACGACCCTCGCGGTTGCCGCAGCGGGGGCACTGGCAGCAGGTTTCCCCGCCGCGCAGTTGCCCGCATCGGATGACGTGGTGAACGCCCTGCGCGGCGGGATGAACCTTCCCGCTGGTTTCCGGTTACCTGATACCGCGCCGCGCGCCACTGGAACCAAGAAACGGCTGACCCGTGATGAGTACATTTCGGAGCGCCTGGTGGAGATTGCGTCACTACCGATCACGGAACTCGAAACGTGGAAACCCCGAAGTCCCGCGTTGAAAGAGGCACTCAAAGAGCGGTTTGCGAAGGAAGAAGACCGCCGCTTGGAGGCGTCCATCATGGGAGGCGAATTGTGATCACAACACCCGCATCGGTGACCCTCATCGCCGCTGGTCTCGGCAACCGATCCGATGGCACCTCAAACGGCTCATTGACCGCCCTCGTTGACAGGATCGTCATGGGCTCGCTCACGGTATCGGTGGGAATTTTCATCGTTCTCTTGATGCTCGCAGCCTGGGTGAAACAGAAGGGCACGGGCAGGTTTGAAGCGGGCGGCGGGCGAAACGGCGGGAATCCGATACGGGCGATTGTGCCGCCCGCCGCTGGTTTCCTCGTCCTGACGATCCTCTTGGCTGGCGTGTGGGCTCTCGTGAGGGTGGCAAGTGGTCTGAGCGGCGGGATGTTCTCGTAATCGGCTGTGGCACAACAGGTTTAAAGGTTACGCCGTAGCCAAAATCCACGGCGGAGATACACGTTGATTCGCGCGGTGTCCCTTCCCGAGCGTGAGGACACCGTTGCGGCGGCGTACGGCAACGCGATGTCGGTGAGCTTCGCCGCGACAGGCTTTCCGCTCGACCCCGCGATGATGTACCGCACCGGACCCGCACCGTTGGCGGGTGACGCGGCGAAAACCTCCGCCAGCACCGTGTCCGTTTCGGTGTTCACGGCGTCGATCACAGCGGAGTCCCGTCCCAGCTTCTCCAGAACCACTTCCGCAACGTCGCCACGTGCATACTCTTCATCCAGCGCAACGGCGCTTCGGCAGCCGCACGCCACGTGCGAAAACCCGTGCGTGCCGCCCTTCGATACCCACTTCCTCGTCGGTAGCCAGTTCGCCCAGGAAATCAGGCGGCGTAAGTCACGGTGAATCGCCATTCTCCACGAGGTGTCGGCGGTAGGTGTGTACTCATCGGATTCACGGTCGATGGTCAGCCAGCCCGACTCGTCCTCCGCCGTGACAGAGAGCCATGACTTGTTCATTCCGGTGTAGAGCTTTCGCAGCCACGATCCCGCGCCCACGGTGAAACTGACACCAGCCCGGTCCCGTGCGGTAGCGGTTAGCGCCGCAACGATGTCACCGTGCGACGCCGCGCTGATGTGAGGGTGTACTCTCCGCGCCGCCGCCGCGACGGCGATCCCGAAACGGGCTTGTGGTGGTGTGGACGCGGAAGGTGTGTTCATGGTCGGACTGTACGGCGCAGCGCTGTACAGTCACGTGATTTCAGCGAACGTCGGGGTGTCCCCACTACACCGCCGCCTTGCAGGCTCCCGAACAGTAGGTACCCAGCGGAAACACCACTGCCCACCCCGAATGTCAGGGTGGGCAGTGGGGACGTGTCACCGCTATGGCTGATAGACGAAGTAGTACCCCGCGCCGCGAGAATCATTCTTACGGTACGTGCATTGCGCGGGCGCTGCCGAGCCCATCATCTGGGAGGCACGCTGCCCGCATGTCCAATCGCTGCTGAAGGGTCCGACCCATCCCGCTGGGTCTGCCGCCGCTGTGGTTGCCGCGCCCAGTGATGCCCCCGCCGCGAGTGCCATCGCCCCAGCTACCAGCGCGATTTTGTGTTTCATGGTGTCTCCCCGTCGTTGTGGTGTTGTTCTGACGTTAACAGCAAACACAGAGGGGTTCGGACACTAATTTGTGCAGGGGACACCACTTCCCGCGCTTTGGTCACCTACACGAAAACCGCCCCCGGACATCTCCGGGGGCGGTTCTTGGTCTCCTTGGTGAGGGTCTACGCAGCGCCGCCTCCTGTGAAGTCCTTCGGGTAGAAGAACAACGGCATGTCGGACTCCACCACCTCCGCCAGGCTCACTACCTCACACTCGACACCCGCCGCGTCCAGCTTCGCCAGCAGCGCCTCGGTTTCGGGGCAGGGATTCTCGTGCCCGCTCACGCTGCCACCACCTCGGTGTACGGCTCTTCGCTGATCCCGAAACGCTCACACAAGGAAAGGATTTCGGTTTCCAGAGCCACGATTTCCACCTCCGCGATTTCCACCGCAGCTTGGAACGACATGCCAGTGAACAGGTCGTCAGCGGTGTCTCGCCAGCGCTCGATTTCGGTGATTCTCGTCCGCATCGAACGGATGTCCGCAGCGGCGGTGAGAGGGGTGAGGTAGTGCATGGTAGTATCTCCGTATCTGAATTGTGTTGTACTGAAGCGCCTCGGCGGCAACCGGGGCGTTTCGTCTTTCCTAGCGGGTCTTGTCCCGCCAAGCCTTCGCAGCGTCACGCGCCTTGATGTAGCGCTCCACGTCGCGGCGTGAGTAGACGACAGTTCGGTGCCCGATGCGGGTGTACTTCGGTGAGGTTCCTCGGTATCGGTACGTCGCTAGGGTGCTCGGTGAAACACCAAGCATCTCAGCAGCTTCCGCCGATGTCAGGGTGTCCTTGGTGCTCATGATGGTCTCCAGGGTGAGGGGAACGGGGACTGCCACCAGTCCCCGTTCCGATGGTCTACGCGGCGTAGTCGCTCATGCTCTCGATGAGCTTCGACACGCCAGGCAAGAAGTACACGTCAGCGTGCACTTCAGGGTGTTCGTACCACTCAATAGCTTCGTAGATGTCGTCAGCGATTTCTCGTAGATGGTCGGTCACGGCGTCGGCAATCTCCCTACCGTGCGCGGCGAGGATGTCTTCAGAGGCGGTGTCGATGAAGGACTCCACGGCGCTATCGCCTTCGGCGTACCCGTAGTCGTCCATGTAATCGCTGAAGGCGTCGGATGAAGCGGACATTCTCGTATCTCCTGAATTGTGTTGTGTGGGGCGGCAACCCCTTTTCCTTACAACAACTACATTACCATTCATAGACACATTAATCTATGAATGACGGTGTGACGTTAGTCGCAAATACGGTGTGTTGCCTTGCGGGACGGTCGAATTGGTGCTAATGCGACATTAACAGGGTGCAGGGTCAGAGGGACAAATAACCCCGCGCCGCTCACCCAAGGCGCGGGGTTTACTCGGGGCGGTAGGGCTTGCTACGAAACGGGTCAGGGTCAAGGTCGAACTCGATAGGCGCGCTCGACAGCGGCGTGGGGCTCGGGGTGTTGAGTCCAGCTCTCCGGGTCATCGCGGCGATGACCCGCTCCGCCAGTCGTTTCAGCAAGGGTTATCTCCTCTATCGCTGGTCGCAGCGGCGACGTACACCGCCGCCAGAATGAGCTTTTCGGTGGTCGTGAGCGGTGGTTCGGTGCTCCCATGAGCCAGTGCCACATGGTCTGCGTCGTCGCCGCTATCGGTCGTGTGGATAACCGTCGCGCCCTGTTCGATGAGGGAAGCGGCTATCGGGTTATCGGCACGGGTCGATATGTAGGACGCCGCGTCTCCGGTGCCGAGTTGCAGAACGTGATAGGACATCAGAACACCATCAGAGAGGGCGGGTCGATGGCTTCCCGCAGCTTGTGGAGAAGGTCGTCATCGCTCAGCGCACGGGCGGTCACGGGGTCATCGGTGACGGTGGACGTAGGCTCATCGCCGCGTAGCCACGCGCTGATGGTCTCGCGGTAGATGTACTCAACCTCTCGCAACGCTGATAGTGGATGTGCCAGCGGCGCAAGAACTTCCCGCACTTCGGTCACGACGGACACCCACAAGACAAGAGAGTCCAGGTACGGATCGGCACTGGTACCTGGTGCACGGAAACAGGTTCTAGCGATGAGGAGAAGATTCGGTCAACGGCGGCGTCGATAGGACCGGTGTCGGTGGTCACGCCGCGACCTCAAGTCCCAGAAGCTCACGAACGTGGACGCTCGGCACAATCCATCGCTGACCCATGCGGACAACCCGCAGCGGGGAGGGCAGGTCTCCAGCGGCGGCGTGCCGCTGTGCCGTCGCCAAGGACACCCCGGTGAGAACCGCCAGCTCAGCCAGGGAAATGGCGGGGGAGGTCTTCACCGCTTCGAGCGCGGCGTCCATGCTGGGGAGCTTGCCTCCAGTTTTGGTTGGTGCGGTCACTTGTTGCTCCGTGAATAGTTGATAAGTGCTCTGTAAAACAGAGCATAGCACGGATTTGAGATTTGAGTAGTTCTGTGTATAGCGGTGAGGCTGTCGCTGTTTGTGCGTATCATGCTCTGTGTGGCAGAAAAGCTGACCTCGGAGGTTGTCGGGCGGAACGTGGCACGGTTGCGTGCCGCTACCAACACGACGATTCGGGAACTAGCGGCAGGGTTGAAAGAGCAGGGGCTCCCCATGTCGTCGTCGGGAATCACGGACATCGAGCGAGGCAGGCGACAGGTCAACGTTGACCAACTGACCGCTCTCGCAGCGGCTTTGGGTGTATCACCCATGACGTTGCTCATGCCGCTACCCGATGATGGTGACCCCGACGCCGAGGTCATGCTGTCGGGCACGTCGCCCGAAACCGCCCGCGACATGGATATGTGGCTACGTGGCGAACAGCCCTAACGGCTGAACTGATGGACGATTGGGAGCGAAGGCTTCCGACGCGCGGCAAACCCGCCCTGGACGTGGAAGAAGGGGGAGAAGGACTGATGGCAGGACGACCGCCGCTGGAAATCGGCACGTACGGGGAAATCGCTGACCCGTGGCAGACTCCGAGTGGGAAGTGGCAGACCAAGGCGCGGTATCGCGGCGGCGATGGTGTTACCCGCCCTTGACGGCGACGGGGACACCCCGCGCAGGCGAAGGCGAAGCTCAAACGGAAACTGGCTGAGCGCCTACAGGGAGTCCACGGCAGTACGGGGGAGTTGACCCGTGAATCGCCGCTGAGTGCGTTGGTGGAGCGCTGGCTGGAGAACCTGGAGGGAAAGCGCCGCTCCAAGGTGGGCTCTCGTGAAGGAAGCCTGGCTGATGACACCGTGGACGATTACATAGGCATCGCACGCAAGATTCTGATACCTGGACTGGGGGCTGTCCGCCTTCGTGAGTTGAACACGCAGCGGTGTGACACCTACCTAGCTGGACTGAAAACCCGCAAGCGGCAAGTCCGTACCGTCCTCATGCAGGTGTGCGGGCTGGGGGTTCGGTGGAGCCTGCTGGAGTACAACCCTGTCAGGGAGACCGAGAGCCCGCCGCGCAAGCAGGGGAGCAAGAGAACCCTCACGCCCGAGGATGTGGAGGAGCTTCGGCAGCGCATCCGTGACTGGCAGGACGCGCCGCAGCCCCGAGGTGGACGCCCGCGTGACAGCGACATGGCTGAACTGGTGGACGTTCTGATGGCGACGGGGGAGCGCACGGGCGAAATCCTGGCGCTGTGGTGGAGCGACGTTCACGGTCTGGACGACATGAGCAAGCCCGCGACCATCACCATTGCTGGAACGGTGGACAAGAAGGGCAAGCGGCAGCCCATGCCGAAGTCCGTTCACGGGTACCGCACGCTGAAGCTTCCCGAGTTCGGCAGGCAGGCGCTCATACGGCAGCGCGAACGGGGCTATCCGTTCATGTTGGTGTTCCCATCATCGGCGGGGACGCCGCGTTGGGTGAACAACACCAACAGGACGTGGAGGAAATCCGGGGAGAAGAGTTCGGTTGGGTCACCCCGAAGGTGTTCAGGAAGACCGCCGCGACCGCCATCGAACGTGAGCATGGGGCAGAAGCAGCAGCCGCGCAGCTTGGTCATGGCAGCCCGGACATCACGAGGAAGTTCTACATCGACAGGGCTACGGAAGCCCCGGACAACACCGCCGCGCTGGACAAGTTCGCGCCAAAAGTGGTCAATAAGCGGTCAACGCCCCCGAAATTGCGGGTCGTCGGTGGAGAGTAAAAACCCCTCCTGCACTGGTCAGGAGGGGTTTCTCTGTGCGCCGTCAGGGTTTCGAACCCCGGACCCGCTGATTAAGAGTCAGCTGCTCTACCAACTGAGCTAACGGCGCGCGTGTGGAACAATAACAGGCGTCCCGGCCAAGCGTGAAATCCGGCCCCTGAGGTGCCCCGCTTCGACGTTGCTGCGGGGCCTGCCGGCGATTCGTCCCTTAGACTATTGCCAAGATTTTCATGATCAGCTGTCGTACGACGAGGTGGAGCTAGATATGTGGCAGGTCCAGGATGTGGCCCGTCCGCGCCGGAACCGAATCCGGCGGACGGTGGTCGCGATGGTGCCCGCTGTGATGTTTGCCATCACCGCGTGCGGCGGCGGCGAGTCGGCGGGCCCGCCGCCCGTGATCGCCGACAAGGGAACCCCGTTCGGTGACCTGCTGGTGCCGAAGGTCAACGCGTCGGTCACCGACGGTGCCGTCGGCGTCGCGGTCGACGCGCCGGTCACCGTCAGTGCCGAGAACGGCGTGCTGGGCAGCGTCAGCATGTCCGATGAGAGCGGCGCCCCCGTCGCGGGCACGCTCAGTGCCGACGGGTTGACGTGGTCCACAACGGATCCTCTCGACTACAACGAGCAGTACACGCTCACCGCGCAGTCGCTCGGGCTCGGTGGGGTGACCAGTCGGCGGCTGACGTTCGAGACGCACTCACCGGAGAACCTGACGATGCCGTACGTGCTGCCCAACGATGGCGAGGTCGTCGGTGTCGGGCAGCCGGTCGCGGTCCGGTTCGACGAGAACATCACCGACCGGGCGGCCGCGCAGCGGGCCATCACGGTCAAGACCACGCCGGCCGTCGAGGGTGCGTTCTACTGGCTCAACAATCGCGAAGTGCGTTGGCGCCCTGCGGAATACTGGAAGCCCGGTACCACGGTGGACGTCACGGTCAACACTTACGGCGTGGAACTGGGCGACGGCCTGTTCGGCCAGGGCAACGTGTCGACGCATTTCACCATCGGCGATGAGCTCATCGCACAAGCCGACGACAACACCAAGACCCTGACCATCCGCCGCAACGGTGAGGTCATCAAGACCATGCCGATCTCGATGGGCAAGAACAGCACTCCGACCAACAACGGCACGTACATCATCGGTGACCGGTTCGACCACCTGATCATGGATTCGTCGACGTATGGGGTTCCGGTCAACTCGGCCAACGGCTATCGCACCGAAGTCGACTTCGCCACGCAGATGTCCTACAGCGGCATCTACGTCCACGGTGCGCCGTGGTCGGTGGGCAGCCAGGGCTACAGCAATGTCAGCCATGGCTGCCTCAACGTGAGCACCGCCAACGCCCGGTGGTTCTACGAGAACACCAAGCGCGGCGACATCGTCGAGGTGGTCAACACCGTCGGCGCGGTGCTGCCGGGTACCGACGGCCTCGGGGACTGGAACATCCCCTGGGAACAGTGGCGCGCCGGTAACGCCAGCACCTGATCGGGCTCAGTTCACGGCACGCTCAAGAGCCGCAAGGGATTCCGCGAGGTAATCCTCGGAAAACGGTGGCATGCCGCCGATCTGGTCGGCAAAGCTCTGTGGGGTGTCGGTCCAGTCGTAGGTGAGGGTGACGTCGGTGGCGTCACCTTTGGGTGCCAGGTCGTAACGCCACCACCATCCGCCCGGCGCGTGCCGACCGGACTCGTCGAGCTGCCCGGGCAGCCAGCCGATGGTGCGGTCGGGCACGTAATCGGTGATCAGGTTGTGCATGACGTAGTGGCCGCCGGCCTGCTCCAGGAACATGTTGATCACGAACATCTGGCCTGCCGCGGTGATGGGCTCCGGATCGATCGCGTCGCGCACCCAGTCGCCGGGCTCGGTGTCCTGGTGGCGCGCCGGGTCGGCGAGCACGGCGAAGACCGCGTGGGGGTCGGCGGCGATGGTGCGGGTGACGACGAATCGTTGGTCGGTCATGCGTTTTCCTTTCCATACAGACGGGCGACGTCCGGGCTGTCGAGCCAGCCCGAGAAGGTCGGCTGTTTCGGCCACCCTTCGGGTGAGTCCTGCCATTCCTCCTGGCGGCCCCATGGCAGCAGGTCGACGAGCGCGAAGCTGTGGCTGAGCTGCTCGGTGCCGCGGCCGTTGGTGTGCCAGGTGCGGTAGACGCGGTCGCCGTCGCGCAGAAACACGTTGACCGCGAAGCCGTCACCGGGCGCGGCGTCCATGTCGGCGCCGAAACTGCTCTCGGCTGACGAGTACCAATCCATCTTGTTCCCGACTTTGTCACGGTAGGCGAGTGCCTCGTCGATCGGTCCGTTGGTGACGATCACGAAGCGCGCGTCGTAGTTGTCCAAGAAGTCCAGCCGGGTGAACTGGGACGTGAAGCCCGTGCACCCGCCGCACTGCCACTCGGCACCGTCGGTCCACATGTGGTGATACGTGATGAGCTGCGAGCGGCCGCCGAACACATCGGCCAGCCGGATGGGTCCGTCCGCCCCGATCAGCGTGTAGTCGGGCAGTTCGACCATCGGCAGGCGCCGGCGGGCCGCGGCGATGGCATCCAGTTCCCTTGTCGCGGCCTTCTCTCTGCGGCGCAGGTCATCGAGTGCGGCGCGCCAGGTCTGCTGGTCGACTACCGGTGGTTTTGCTGTGGTCATCGGCTGCTCCTCGGAGAAATCGGGTTCCTCGGTGTTGACCTGCCGTGCGGACCAAACTCATCGCACCCGGTACTGTCCCGGAACAACAAAGGCTGACCTAAGCAACATGAGCCACGGAAAGCGAGCCGATTAGATGAGTGGTGAACGTACCGATGCCGCGGGGTTGCGCCTCCTGGTTGTCGGGGCATCGTCGGGCATCGGCCACGCGGTCGCGGTCAGTGCGGCCGCGCGGGGCGCCAAAGTTGCGGTGGCGGCCCGGCGGCTGGCCTTGCTGACCGCACTTGCCGAGTCGATCGGCGGATCGGCGTTCGAACTCGACGTCGAGGACGCGAGCGCGATCAACCGAGTCGTGGCCGAGGCGGCGGATGCGCTCGGCGGACTGGACGCGGTGGTGTTCACCAGCACGGTAGTCCCGTTCGCGCATATCGCGGACACCGACGTCGCGACCTGGCTGCACGCCTTCAACGTCAACACGCTCGGCGCCAACAACGTGCTGCGCGCCGCATTGCCGCACCTCTCGGCCAACGGCGTGGTGCTCATCGCGTCGAGTCACGATGTGGGCCGCCCGCGGGCCGGGGTGGCCGCCTACAGCGCCAGCAAGGCCGCCCTCGACGAGATCCTGCACTCGTGGCGCAGCGAGCATCCGGAACTGTCGATCCTGCGGGTGGGCATCGGCCCGACCGAGGGCACCGAGATCCTGCGTGGCGCTGATCGGGATCTGCTCGCCCAGCTCTTCGATTCGTGGGTCGAGCAGGGGCAGCTGCCCGAACGCATGTCGGCCCTGCAGGATGTGGCCAACACCGTGGTGTCGCTGGTCACCACGGCGCACGAAAACCCGAGCGTGGTAACCGAATACGTGCAACTGGCGCCCAGGACCAAGAAAACGTCTGCTGAGTCCAGATAGCCGGGCGAGGGTATCCAAACGCCCAGGGTGGCGCTGATCTCGAGGTCATGCGCCATGACGCCGCCGCGGTGCGTCACGAACCCGGTGCTGTCGTGCGCGCACGAACAGCTCGCGGCCTGATGCACTCTGACGTGGTCGTCGTCGCGTCGACACGACGTCAGCCGCGATTCGGGCGGTGGGCTACGGCCGCCACAACATCAGCGAATGGTCGTCGCTGAACCCGCATCGGCGGTAGAGCGGAATCGACAACTCGGTTGGGGACAGGACAACCTTCGCGTACTCCTGCCGACGGGCTTCGGCGAGCACTGTCTCGATGAGCGCCCGGCCGATGCCGTGGCCGCGGGCCGCGGGCAACACGTAGAGATGGCCCAGGTATCCCCAGATCCCGCCGGACCGTGCGACCGGGCTGGGCATCCGTTGGTGTTGCGTCAGGCAGACCATGCCTGCTGCGCGGCCGTCGCGGTGCGCCGTCCACACCGACCGCTGCTGCATCCACGAGGTAACGTCGGCCACGAATGACTCCGCAGGAAGGTTTTCGAGCGCGGCGTCAGGGCTGTTTTCTTGTGCCCAGGTCCACCGCAGCGTCGCGACGTCGGCGGCAGCGCCTGTGGTGATTACGTGTCGAGACCTCATCATCCTCGTGTGGGCAATTGGTGTTTAACGGTGTGCAGGTTAGACATTGGCGTGGATGTGCTGGACGTCGTAGTGCACGGGCAAGGGATTACCTTGAGCGCCTTTGGATTCCCAGGGCACGGCAATCTCCCCGTGGCAGTCTACTGACGGTGCACCGAATTCAACACGGGCAAGCTGTTAGCGGTCGCGTTCGCCCGCCCGCCCGATCAACGGTTGCAGTGAGGGCCGGTTGCGCCCAACAACTGACAATCGGGCACCTTTGGGCGCAATAGCATCGAACGATGGAAATCATCGGCATGCTGCTGGCGGTCATCGGCTTCGGGGTGGCAATTGAACGCGTCAACTTCCTGATGGACGACACGTCTTACGGTCCGGCGGCCCAGTCCGCGATCCTGTACGTAATCCTGGGCGTACTGGCAGGAATCATTGGGCTGTGCATGTACTTCTGGGCGCTCTCGGAGCGGCGTCATCGGCTCGCCGATTACCGGGTACTGCATGGCATCCATCTGCGTTGGCAGCGTGTCGACGGCCCGATCACCGCGATCCTGGCCGGTCGGCTTGGCGTCGCCGAACCGACCGCCGAGCAGTTGCAGCAGGTCGACGCCTCCTGGCCCGAACCGGTGCTGCGCGAACTCAACGACCGTGCGACGTTATCGCTGAACCTGCTCGGAGAATGGCGAGTGCTTTTGAAAAATGAAGGCACCCGTGCGGCGATCGAGACTCTGGACGAGATCGTCGTGCAGCGCCGCGCTGTGCAGTCCGCGGTGCGTAGCGCTTTGGGTGTTTAGCGCGGCCCCGAAAACAAACATCGCCCCACCCGCCGGATCTGCGGGTGGGGCGATGTTCTCAGTTGGGGTGGCTGACGGGACTCGAACCCGCGACAGCCAGGATCACAACCTGGTGCTCTACCAACTGAACTACAGCCACCATCGCTGCCGAGCCTTTCGGCACACGCAGCGTCGTAGATACTAACCGCTCGGACGCTCTACAGCCGAATCGTTATCCGACGCGTCGCCCGTCGGCGGCCCAAGTTCCCCGGCGATCGCCGCGATTTCGCTGGTAGAAGGCCCGGGCGGGGCCACGAAGGCCGTGGCGCGGTAGTACTTCAATTCGCGGATGGACTCGTGGATGTCCGCCAGCGCGCGGTGCGCGAGTCCTTTCTCGGGCTGACCGAAGTAGATCCGCGGGTACCAGCGGCGGCACAGCTCCTTGATCGAGCTGACGTCGATCATCCGGTAGTGCAGGTAATCGTCGAGCTTGGGCATGTCGCGGGCGATGAAACCGCGATCGGTGGCGATCGAGTTGCCTGCCAGCGGCGCTGTCTTGGCCTGCTTGACGTGGCCGCGGATGTAGTCGAGCACCATCTCCTCGGCCGTGGCGAGGTCGACTGTCGACGCGCGCACCTCGTTGATCAGGCCCGACCGGGTGTGCATCTGGGTGACGACGTCGACCATCGACGACAATGCCGCGTCATCGGTGTGTATGACCACGTCAAGGCCGTCGCCGAGGATGTTCAGATCGGCATCGGTGACCAGTACCGCGATCTCGATGAGCCGGTCGGACTTGAGATCAAGCCCGGTCATCTCGCAGTCGATCCATACCAGTTCGTCTCGCACAGGGATCCACAGTATGCCTACCGGCGTCAACCAGCCGCCCACACCCACCCGTTGCCAAGTAGTGTCAGATGCCGAGTTCGTTCGCTCGTTCGCGCACATGGGAGGGACCGCGACATGACCACCGAATCGACAGCCACCCCCGCGCAGCAGATCGCTGCCGGCTACGCGGTCGAGGGCCAGGCGTTGGAACTGGGCACCGTCGTGGTGGACGGCGCCGTCGACCCCGCTGCGCAGGTCCGCATTCCGCTCGCGACGGTCAACCGGCACGGGCTGATCGCCGGCGCCACCGGAACCGGTAAGACGAAATCGCTTCAGGTGCTCGCAGAGCAGTTGTCGGCGGCCGGCGTGCCCGTCGTGATGGCCGACGTGAAGGGCGACCTGTCGGGCTTGTCCAAGCCGGGGGAGGCCAACGAGAAGACCGAACAGCGCGCCAAGGACACCGGCGACAGCTGGGCGCCGACGGCGTTCCCGGTCGAGTTCCTGTCCCTTGGCACCGGCGGCGTCGGGGTGCCCGTGCGTGCCACGATCACCAGCTTCGGCCCCATCCTGTTGTCGAAAGTGCTGGGCCTCAACGCAACTCAGGAGTCTACTCTCGGGCTGATCTTCCACTGGGCCGACCAGAAGGGTCTGCCGCTGCTCGACATCAAGGATCTGCGTTCGGTCATCCAGTTCCTCACGAGCGACGAGGGCAAGCCCGAACTCAAAGCGCTCGGCGCCGTTTCGGCCACCACAGCGGGCGTCATCCTGCGCGCCCTGGTGAACCTGGAGGCCGAGGGCGCCGACACCTTCTTCGGTGAGCCCGAGCTCGAACCGAAGGATCTGCTGCGGCTCGACGACCAGGGCCGCGGCGTCATCAGCCTGCTCGAGCTCGGCGCCCAGGCCGCACGCCCGGTGATGTTCTCGACGTTCCTGATGTGGGTGCTCGCCGATCTGTTCACGACACTGCCCGAGGTCGGGGACATCGACAAGCCCAAGCTGGTGTTCTTCTTCGACGAGGCCCACCTGTTGTTCGCCGACGCGTCGAAGGCGTTCCTGGAGCAGGTCGAGCAGACGGTCAAGCTGATCCGCTCGAAGGGCGTCGGGGTGTTCTTCTGCACCCAGCTACCCACCGACGTCCCCAACGACGTGCTGTCCCAGCTCGGTGCGCGCATCCAGCATGCGTTGCGCGCCTTCACACCTGACGATCAGAAGGCACTGTCCAAGACGGTGCGCACCTACCCGAAGACCGATGTGTACGACCTGGAGAAGGCGCTGACGTCACTGGGAATCGGTGAGGCCGTCGTGACGGTGCTCTCGGAGCACGGTGCCCCGACACCGGTGGCGTGGACCCGGATGCGGGCACCGCGATCGCTCATGGGAGCGATCGGCGACGACGCCATCAAAGCAGCCGCGCAGGCCAGCCCGTTGCAGGCCACGTACGGCCAGACGGTCGACCGGGATTCGGCCTACGAACGCTTGGCCGCCAAGCTGGCCCCGCCGCCGGCAGAGGCAGCGGGCGGCGACGCGGGCGGCTTCGGCGGTGTCGAGGCGTCGGCCGAAGTGCCGACCATGCCGGCGCCGGCCCAGCCGGAGGAGCCCGGCTTCTTCGAGAAGATGGCGGCCAGCCCGGCGTTCAAGAGCGCGATGCGCTCGGCGGGCACTGTCATCGGCCGCGAGATCACGCGCAGCATCTTCGGCACCGGCCGGCGCCGTCGCTGAGCTTCGCCGGAACTGCATTCCCGGTCGTTAACTGTCGTCGTTAACGACCGGGAATGCAGTTCCGCGGGGTAGAGGCAGAGAAAGCTAGTCGCCGCCGAGCTTCTTGTAGACCGCGCCGACGATCGGCGTCACGATGGCCCGTGGCGCGTAGCCGCTGGCGACCGACATGGCCTTGGACGTCACCCCGGGCACCACGCGCATCTTGTTGTGTTCCAAGCCATCCAGCGACAGCTTCGCGGTGTATTCGGTCGAGATCCACAGGAAGTCGGGGATCAGCCGCTCGACCAGCGACTGTTCGGACGGGTCGGGCAGCTCGGTGCGCACGGGGCCCGGCGCCAGCACGGTGACGTGCACGCCCGCGCTCTTGACCTCACCGCGCAGCGACTCGCTGAAGGTGTTGGCGAACGCCTTCGACGCCGCGTAGGTGGCGTTGTTGGGGATCGGTGAGTTGCCCGCCGCCGAGCCGGAGATCAGGATGCCGCCGGCTTGACGCTTCACCATGCCTGGTAACACCGCGAGGACAAGGTCATGTACGCCAAGGACATTGAGCTGCACCTGGGCCTTCTCGCCTTCGGGATCCAGAGAGACGATCGGCCCGAAGGTTGCGGTGCCCGCATTGGCGCACAGGATCGAGATCTCGCGCTGGGCGAGTTCGTCGCACAGCACACCCCTTGCGGCCGGGTCGGCGAGGTCGACGGCCCGCACTTCCACGGTCACGCCGTAGCGTTCGGTCAGCCGCTGCGCCAATGAGGTCAGCACATCCTCGCGCCGCGCGGTGATGATCAGGTGGTGGCCGCGGGCGGCGAGTTCGGTGGCCAACGCCTCGCCGATGTTCTGCGAGGCGCCGGTGACGACGGCACGGGCGTCCGGACTGGGTGCGGGTACTGGCATGGTCGCAATCGTAGAAGCCATAGGGTGTCGGTCATGACCAACCCCGGGCGTGCACGGGTGCTTGCTTGGGCTTTGTGGGACTGCGGCGCTACCGGCCTGAACGCAATCGTCGTGACTTTTGTGTTCTCGGTGTACCTGACCGGGAGTGTCGGATCGGACCTCCCCGGCGACACCACGCCCGCCAGTTGGCTGGGCCGGGCCATGACCGTCGCGGGTCTCGCGGTGGCCCTGCTGGCGCCGGTCACCGGAATCTGGGTCGACGCACCGCAGCGCAGGCGGCGGGTGCTGGCCGTGATGACCGGTGCGGCGGTGGTGCTGACGTCGGCCATGACCCTGATCCGCGACGACTACCGCTATCTGTTGCCGGGACTGGTGCTTTTGGCGTGCACCGCGGCCTGTAACGAGCTGGCCACGGTCCCGTACAACGCGATGCTGCGGCAGTTGTCCACGCCGGACACGTCTGGGCGGATTTCGGGGCTCGGCCTGGCGTTGGGCTATGCGGGCAGTGTGGTGCTGCTGATGCTGGCCTACGTCGGTTTCATCGCGGGCGACGGGGACAGCCGCGGGCTACTGGGGATCCCGGCCGAAGACGGGCAGAACGTGCGCGCCGTGATGCTGCTCACCGCCGTCTGGTTCCTGTTGTTCGCGCTGCCGGTGTTCGTGGTGGTTCCGCGGGTGCCTGCCGTCGGCCCGGCCGATCGGGTCGGCCTCATCGGCGCCTATCGCAGGCTGTGGGCCGAGATCCGCGGCGAATGGCAACGCGACCGCAACGTCGTGTACTACCTGTTGGCAAGCGCGGTGTTCCGCGATGGGCTGGCCGGCGTGTTCGCGTTCGGCGCGGTGCTGGGCGTCAACGTGTACGGCATCTCCGAGGCCGATGTGTTGCTGTTCGGGATGAGCGCTTGTGTGATCGCCGCGCTCGGCGCCGTCAGCGGGGGCCTGCTCGACGACCGGGTGGGTTCCAAACCCGTCATCGTCGGATCGCTGGTCTGCCTGATCATCGTCGGCATGACGCTGCTGACACTGTCGGGCCCGGTGGCGTTCTGGGTGTGTGGTCTGCTGCTGTGCCTGTTCATCGGGCCGACGCTGTCCTCGGCCCGCACGCTCATGCTGCGGATCACCGCCGACGGCAAAGAGGGTGTGGCGTTCGGGCTCTACACGACCGTCGGCCGCGCGGCCTCATTCCTCGCGCCGTGGCTGTTCTTCACGTTCATCGACCTGTTCGGCACCGACCGCGCCGGCATGGGCGGATTGTGCGTCGTGCTCGCGCTGGGGCTGGCCGGGATGCTCGCGGTGCGTGTGCCGCACCTGGTGCGCGACTAACGCGGCGGTCCGCCTTCGCCCACACAGACCGTCAACCCCGTACCGGTCTGGTGCTGCGTCTCGACGCCGTTGACCGACACGGTGCAGGTGACCTCGGGACCGAAGTTGATGACGCTGACGCTCGCGGTCTGGGTGGCCGGCTCGGGCAGTTCGACCTGCTTGCTCCACGGCAGGATGACGTTGAACTCGGTCTGCAGCATGTTGCCGCTGTCGACGTAGGTGATGTTGATCGCGCGCCCGTCACCGGCCACCTCGTAGGTGACAGTCTCGGTGGCGCCGGGGGTGGTCGGCGTGGTCGGCGACGTTGACGGGGGCACCGGCACCGGCCGTGGTGAGCGCGACGTGGTCGGCGGGGCCGTGGTGGTCCTCGTCGGACTGGGTTCGGGGGTCACCGGCTGCGGGGCCACCACGGTTTCCTGCCGGGAGCTGTTGGCGATGACGAGCGCGATGACCAGGCCGACCACCACGAGCACCGCGACTCCGGCCAATATCCACAGCCACGGGCGCGGGCCGTCGTCGTCGGGCTCGGGCGGCGGTGGCGGGCTGCCCGGGGGTTGATACCCCGCCCCGTACTGGGAGCTCGTGTTGGCGTCGTACCCGTACGGGGCATACGGCGGCAGTTGCTGGGTGGGATTGGTTCCCGCGGTGGGCCCGGCATTGGGCACGGCCGGATACGCCGGGTTGTACGGCTGGTTCGCGTACGCCGGATCCGGATAGTCCACGGGATAGCCGCCACCAAGGGGTTGAGTCGGCTCGGACCCTTCGCGGCGTGGTGATTCCGTCATGCCCACCTCATGGCTGCAGGGTACCTGTGCGCCTGCTCAGTGTGCCGTCGTTGCAGCCCTGAGGGCTCGATGGTGCGCACGAGGTGTTCGCACACCTGATCGAATCGATGACGCAGTGCGTCACGCGGGCTCGTGCGACGCGGTGAGCGCCGCCAACGTCATGCGGCGCAGCACCGCACGTGACTGTGCTTTGGGGGCAGCCGGTTTCACGCTGTGAGGGGTCGAGTTCAGCAGACCGAAGGTGGCGTGCGCCATGACCCTTGCGTCGTCCTCGGGCAGCTGCGGATGCAGCCGGGTCAGCACCGACACCCATATCTCGACGTACTGCCGCTGGGACCGGCGCACCTGTCGCTTCGCGGACTCCGGCAGATGGCTCAGGTCGCGGTCCTGGATGCGGATCAGGTCGGATTCGCCGAACGCGAAGTCCAGGTGGAAATCGACAAGGCCGTCGAGCGCCTCGGCCGGGTCGTCGGTCTGCTCGACGACGGCGCGTGCGCCGGCCAGCAGCCGGGTGCTGATGCCCACGAGGAGTTCGACGAGCAGGGCTTCCTTGTTGGGGAAGTGCCGGTAGATCGCGGGGCCGCTGACGCCGACGGCTGCGCCGATGTCCTCCAGGCGCACCGCGAGGTAGCCCCGCTCGGCCACGAGGCGTTCGGCGGCGGCGATCAGCTGGCTGCGGCGGTCGGACTTGGCCTGGCTGCGACGGGTGACGGCGCTGGTGGACATGGCGCCTCCGGAGGGTAGACAACTCGGTTAATGGTGACTAACATACCACGAGTTAGTCGTCATTAACTCAAATGGAGCCGACATTGTCATCGCACCGTGACGAGCATCTGGCCTTGGTCGAGCAGTTGCGCACCAAACTCGCCACCGCGGCCCTCGGGGGTTCGCAGCGGGCCAGGGAGCGTCATGTGAGCCGCGGCAAGCTGTTGCCGCGGGACCGCGTCGACGGCCTGCTCGATCCGGGCAGTCCGTTTTTGGAGATCGCGCCGCTGGCCGCCAACGGCATGTACGACGACGAGTGCCCGGGTGCCGGCATGATCGCGGGCATCGGGCGCGTCTCCGGCCGGGAATGCCTCATCGTCGCCAACGACGCGACGGTCAAAGGTGGTACGTACTACCCGATCACGGTCAAGAAGCATCTGCGGGCGCAAGAGATCGCCCTGCAGAATCGCCTGCCGTGCATCTATCTCGTCGATTCCGGCGGCGCGTTCCTGCCGCGGCAGGACGAGGTGTTCCCGGACCGCGAGCACTTCGGCCGGATCTTCTACAACCAGGCGACCATGAGCGCGGCAGGCATCGCGCAGATCGCCGCCGTGCTGGGTTCGTGTACCGCAGGTGGCGCATACGTGCCCGCGATGAGCGACGAAGCCGTGATCGTGCGCAATCAGGGCACGATCTTCTTGGGCGGCCCGCCGCTGGTCAAGGCCGCGACGGGGGAAGTGGTGACCGCCGAGGAGCTTGGTGGCGGGGATCTGCACTCGAAGACCTCCGGCGTGACAGACCATCTCGCCCACGACGACCGCGACGCGCTGCGGATCGTGCGCAACATCGTCGCGACCCTCGGGCCCGCCGACCCGCCGCCGTGGCAGGTCACCCCGACCGTCGACGCCGTGGCCGATCAGGACGAGCTCTACGACGTGGTGCCGGTCGACGCCCGGGTGCCCTACGACGTGCACGAGGTCATCACCCGCATCGTCGACGGCGGGAACTTCACCGAGTTCAAGGCCGAATACGGCACCACGCTGGTCACCGGATTCGCGCGCATCCACGGGCATCCGGTCGGCATCATCGCCAACAACGGCGTGCTGTTCGGTGAATCCGCGCTCAAGGGTGCGCATTTCATAGAGCTGTGCGACAAGCGCAAGACGCCGCTGCTGTTCCTGCAGAACATCTCGGGCTTCATGGTGGGGCGTGACTACGAGGCGGGCGGCATCGCCAAGCACGGCGCCAAGATGGTCACGGCGGTGGCCTGCGCACGGGTGCCCAAGCTGACCGTGGTGATCGGTGGTTCCTACGGCGCGGGCAACTATTCGATGTGCGGCCGGGCATACTCTCCGCGGTTCCTGTGGATGTGGCCCAACGCGCGGATCTCGGTGATGGGCGGGGAACAGGCCGCTTCTGTACTGGCGACCGTGCGCGGCGACATGACCGACGAGCAGGTCGAGGAGTTCAAGGCGCCGATCCGCGCTCAGTACGAGCACCAGGGCAACCCGTACTATTCGACCGCACGGCTCTGGGACGACGGTGTGATCGACCCTGCTGACACCAGAACTGTTCTTGGACTTGCTCTTTCGGTTGTAGGCCAGGCTCCGCTCGAGCCGGTCTCCTATGGCGTATTCCGGATGTGATGATGACAGACTCATTGTTCGACACAGTCCTCGTTGCCAACCGCGGTGAGATCGCCGTGCGGGTCATCCGCACGCTGCGGGCCATGGGGATCCGCTCGGTCGCGGTCTTCAGCGAGGCCGATGCCGGGGCCAGGCACGTGACCGAGGCCGACGTCGCGGTGTGCATCGGCCCGGCGGCCGCCCGGCAGAGCTATCTCGACATCGCAGCCGTCGTGGCCGCGGCCCGCCGCACGGGCGCCCAGGCCGTGCATCCGGGGTACGGATTCCTTTCGGAGAATGCCGAATTCGCGGCAGCGCTACAGGATGCGGGCATCGTGTTCATCGGGCCACCTGCCGGCGCGATCGCCACGATGGGCGACAAGATCGCCGCCAAGGCCGCGGTGTCGGCATTCGGCGTCCCTGTCGTACCGGGGATTTCGCGCCCGGGCCTGACCGACGACGACCTGATCGCCGGGGCTCCCGACGTGGGATTCCCCGTGCTGGTCAAGCCGTCCGCGGGGGGCGGCGGCAAGGGTATGCGCGTCGTACACGACGCCGGCGAACTGCCTGCCGCGCTGGTCAGTGCGCGCCGCGAGGCCGGCGCCGCGTTCGGCGACGACACGTTGTTCCTGGAACGGTTCGTGCTGCGGCCCCGCCACATCGAGGTTCAGGTGCTCGCCGACGCCCACGGCAACGTGATCCACCTGGGTGAGCGTGAATGCAGCCTGCAGCGCAGGCACCAGAAGGTGATCGAGGAGGCGCCATCGCCGCTGCTGGACGCCGAGGCCCGGGCCCGGATCGGTGCGGCCGCGTGCGACACCGCGCGTAGTGTCGACTACACCGGCGCGGGCACGGTGGAGTTCATCGTCTCGGCCGACCAACCCGATGAGTTCTTCTTCATGGAGATGAACACCCGGCTGCAGGTGGAACATCCGGTGACCGAGATGGTCACCGGTATCGATCTGGTGGAACAGCAGATTCGCATCGCGGCGGGGGAAAAGCTGACGCTCGGCCAGGACGACATCGTGTTGTCCGGGCACGCCGTGGAGGCCCGCGTGTACGCCGAAGATCCCGCCGCAGGGTTCCTGCCCACCGGCGGACCGGTGCTCGGCCTTGGTGAGCCCGTGGGCGCCGGGGTGCGGGTGGATTCCGGGCTCGCCGCGGGCACGGTCGTCGGCAGTGACTACGACCCGATGCTGTCGAAGGTGATCGCCTACGCGGGGGATCGGGCAGCGGCGCTGCACCGGCTGGACCGGGCGCTGGCGGACACCGCGGTACTGGGTGTCACCACCAACATCGAGTTCCTGCGCTTTCTCATCGCCGACCCCGACGTCGTGGCGGGCCGGCTCGACACCGGTCTGCTGGACCGCCGCGCCCCCGAATTCGCGGCGGCGCCGGCCGGAGACCGGGAACTGATCGCCGCGGCGGCATACCAGTGGATTCGGCACTGGTCGGCGGCCGGCAACAGCGTGTGGGAGGTGCCGTCGGGCTGGCGGACAGGGGAACGGGCGCCCGCCACCTTCCGGCTGTCCGCAGGCGACCGAACCGATCACGTGTACCTCACAGGCAGCCCGGGTGACGCGGTCGCGACCGTCGAACACGGCGAAACCCACACCGTCAGCGTCGCTTTCGCCGGGGACCGGTTCGCCGTCACACTCGACGGCCTGCGCACCGAGTATCTGACCGCGACCACCGATGGCCGCGTCTGGCTCTCCGGCGGTGGCCGCACGTGGTTCGTGGACGAGGTCCGCGAAGCGCCCGTGCGTCCCGACGACGAGCACAGCGGCGACGCCGAGCTCGTCAGCCCCATGCCGGGATCCGTTGTCGCCGTTGGCGTCGACGACGGCAGCGAGATCGCCGCGGGAACCGTCGTCGTGACCGTCGAGGCCATGAAGATGGAACACGCACTCACCGCACCCGTCGACGGCGTGGCCGAACTTCTCGTCGCCGTCGGCGACCAGGTCAAGGTGGGTCAGCCGCTGGCCCGAATCACCGCTCACACACAGGAGAACGAATCATGAGCGACTTTTTGTCGACCGGAACGCTGCCCGACCACTACGAGCAATTGGCCAAGACCGTCCGCGACTTCGCCCAGAGCGTGGTCGCGCCGGTGAGCGCCAAACACGACGAAGAACACTCGTTTCCGTACGAGGTCGTCGCGGGCATGGCCGACATGGGCCTGTTCGGCCTGCCGTTCCCCGAGGAGTACGGCGGCATGGGTGGGGACTACTTCGCGCTGTGCCTCGCGCTCGAAGAACTCGGCAAGGTCGACCAGAGCGTGGCCATCACACTGGAGGCCGGCGTGTCGCTGGGCGCGATGCCGGTGTACCGGTTCGGCAACGAGGCGCAGAAGCAGGAGTGGCTGCCACTGCTGGCCAGCGGTAAGGCACTCGGCGCGTTCGGCCTGACCGAGGCCGGTGGCGGCAGCGACGCGGGGGCCACCAAGACCACCGCGAAGCTCGACGGCGACAGCTGGGTGATCAACGGCTCCAAGCAGTTCATCACCAACTCCGGCACCGACATCACGAAACTGGTGACGGTCACCGCGGTCACGGACGAGCAGGCCGGTGGCAAAAAAGAGATCTCGTCGATCCTGGTGCCGGTGCCCACCGAGGGCTTCACGGCCGAGCCGGCCTACAACAAGGTCGGCTGGAACGCGTCGGACACCCATCCCTTGAGCTTCGACGACGTGCGCGTGCCCGCCGAGAACCTGCTCGGCGAGCGCGGCCGCGGCTACGCCAACTTCCTGCGCATCCTCGACGAGGGCCGGATCGCGATCGCCGCGCTGTCGGTCGGTGTCGCGCAAGGCTGTGTGGACGAATGCGTGCGCTACGCCAAGGAGCGGGAAGCGTTCGGCGCCAAGATCGGCACCTACCAGGCGATCGCGTTCAAGATCGCCAGGATGGAAGCGCGCGCGCACACCGCACGTGCCGCCTACTACGACGCCGCGGCACTCATGTTGTCCGGCAAGCCTTTCAAGAAAGCCGCGGCCGTGGCCAAGCTGGTGTCGAGCGAGGCCGCGATGGACAACTCGCGCGACGCCACCCAGATCTTCGGCGGCTACGGCTTCATGAACGAGTACCCCGTCGCGCGGCACTACCGCGACAGCAAGATCCTGGAAATCGGCGAGGGCACAACCGAAGTGCAGCTCATGCTGATCGCGCGGGAGGCCGGTCTGTGAGCGACAAGCGGGTGATCGAGCAGCGCGGGCTGTGGTTCGAGGAGTTCGAGATCGGCGTGCGCTACTTGCACCGGCCGGGTCGCACCATCACCGAGGCCGACAACGTGCTGTTCACCACGCTGACCATGAACACCCAGGCGCTGCACCTCGACGCGGCGTTCTCCGACGCGCTGCCGCCGTTCAACGCCCGCCTGGTCAACTCGATGTTCACGCTGTCGACGCTGGTCGGCCTCTCGGTGGCCCAGCTGACCCAAGGCACCATCGTCGGCAACCTCGGCTTCTCCGAGATCGCCTTTCCCAAGCCGCTTTTCCACGGCGACACGCTCTACGCCGAAACGGAGATCACCGAGAAGCGCGCATCCAAGAGCCGCCCGGGGGAAGGCATCGTCACGTTCGCGCACACCGGGCGCAACCAGCACGGCGACGTCGTCGCGACAGCGTCGCGCAAGACCATGGTGCGCATGCGTCCGGCAGAGGAGGCGTAGTGGCGATCGCGAATACCGGCCCCGGCTGGCTGTTCTGCCCCGCGGATCGGCCCGAGCGGTTCGAGAAGGCGGCCGCGGCGGCTGACGTGGTGATCCTCGATCTCGAGGACGGTGTCGCGGCCAAGGACCGCGAAGCCGCACGGCAAGCCTTGATCGCCACGCGGCTCGACCCGGCCCGCACCGTCGTGCGGGTCAATCCCACCGGCACCGCCGATCATGCGCTCGACCTGAAGGCCGTGGCGGCGACCGACTACACCACGGTGATGTTGGCGAAGTCCGAACATCCCGACCAGGTGCGGGCGCTGGCGCCGCTGGATGTGGTGGTTCTCGTCGAGACCCCGCTGGCCGCGCTCAACGTGGTCCAGCTGGTGCAGCCCGACAACGCGTTCGCGGTGATGTGGGGTGCCGAGGATCTGTTCGCCGTGACCGGCGGCACCGCCAATCGATGGCCCGACGGCAGCTACCGCGACGTCGCGCAGCATGTCCGCTCACAGGCCCTTCTGGCGGCCAAGGCGTTCGGCAAATTCGCGCTCGACTCGGTGTACCTGGACATCAAGGATCTCGACGGGCTGCGGGCCGAGACCGACGATGCGGTGGCCGTCGGATTCGACGCCAAGGTCGCCATTCATCCGACCCAGGTGGCTGTCATCCGGGCGGGCTACGCCCCGACCGATGAGCAGGTCGTGTGGGCGCGAGCGGTGCTGGACCGGTCGGCCCGAGAACGTGGCGTCTTCCAGTACGACGGGCTCATGGTCGACGCGCCGGTGCTGCGACGCGCTGAGCGCATCGTCGCACTCGCGCCGCCCGGCTGACCGGCCACCGCGCGACACGCAGCCGATCCGTTACCGCCGATGGACGCGGTCGTATCCGATTCGGGCGCATAATGGCGGTGATGCCCCAGTGCTACGACGTACCGAGCGCATTGTCCGGCTAGCGCCTCACCCTTGCGGCTAGCCGGAGGCCCCTCACCAGGGGTTTTGCTCCATCGCCGCCGCGCTGAGCACCTCACGGACCGACGGCGGAACATGCCGTCACCGAACAGGAGGCGGTATGGCTGAGCCATCTGCGGCGCCGCTGAGCGTCGATCTTGATCCCGTGCGACTCGTCGAGGCCGACGGATCACCCACCAGCGAGACGCGCTACAGCCGTGATCTGCCGCCAGAAACACTCGGCTGGCTCTACGAGTCGATGGTCGTCACGCGTGATCTGGACTCCGAGTTCGTCAACCTGCAACGGCAGGGCGAACTGGCGCTGTTCGCGTCATGTCACGGCCAGGAGGCCGCGCAGGTCGGCGCGGCGGCCTGCCTGCGCAAGACCGACTGGTTGTTCCCGCAGTACCGCGAGATCGGCGCGTTCCTGCTGCGTGGCATCACCCCGGCCCAGATCGGTGCGTTGTGGCGCGGCAAATGGCACGGTGGCCTGCAGTTCACCGACCACTGCGTCGCCCCGGTCGCGATCCCCATCGGTACCCACGGCCTACACGCGGTCGGCGCCGCGATGGCCGCGCAGCGCCTCGGTGAGGATTCCGTGACGGTCGCCTTCATGGGCGACGGTGCGACCAGCGAGGGCGACGCGCACGAGGCCCTGAACCTCGCGTCGGTGTTCCGGGCGCCGTGCGTGTTCTTCGTGCAGAACAACCAGTGGGCGATCTCGGTGCCGGTTGAGCATCAGCAGGCCGGCCCGTCGATCGCGCACCGCGCCATCGGCTACGGCATGCCCGGTCTCAGGGTCGACGGCAACGACGTCCTCGCGTGTTTCACGGTGATGGCCGAGGCCGCCGAACGGGCCCGCCGCGGCGGCGGCCCGACGCTGATCGAAGCGATCACCTACCGGATGGGTCCGCACACCACGTCCGACGACCCCACGCGGTACCGGTCTGCGGACGCTGTCAACGCGTGGCTGGCTCGCGATCCGATCGCGCGCTACCGGACGTACCTCCAGAACGTGGGTGTGTGGACCGAACGCCTCGAAGAGCGCGTCAGCGCCCGGTCGAAGCGGTTGTGTGCCGAACTGCGGGACGCGGTGGCGGGTGCCCCGGACTTCGACCCCGCCGAGATGTTCGAAATCGTGTATGCCGAGATCACTCCTGATCTGGCCCGGCAACGGGATCAGCTGTTGGCAGAGTTGGCGAAGGAGGCGTGACCCCACATGACTCAGATCATCGACCGGCCTGCCGCTCAAGGTGATTCGCCGGAGCCGTGGGAACCGATCCTGACGTCGGTGCGAAAGACCGCCGAGCTGACTATGGTGCAGGCGATCAATCAGGCGTTGCACGACGCCATGGCCGCAGACGAGAGCGTGCTGGTGTTCGGTGAGGACGTCGCCACGCTGGGCGGGGTCTTCCGGGTCACCGAGGGGCTCTCCGAAACCTTCGGCGGGGACCGGTGTTTCGATACCCCGCTGGCCGAGTCGGCGATCATCGGGATTGCGATCGGGATGGCGATCCGGGGCTTTCGGCCGGTGCCCGAGATCCAGTTCGACGGATTCAGCTACCCGGCCTTCGACCAGATCGCAAGCCATCTGGCGAAATACCGCATGCGGACCCACGGTGACATCGCCATGCCCGTGACGGTGCGCATCCCGTCGTTCGGCGGCATCGGTGCGGTGGAACATCACTCGGAGTCCACCGAAACCTACTGGCTGCACACAGCCGGGCTCAAAGTGGTGGTGCCGTCCACGCCCTCCGACGCGTACTGGCTTTTGCGGCAGTCGATCTCGAGCCTCGACCCGGTGATCTTCCTCGAACCGAAACGGCGGTACTGGGCGCGTGAGCCCGTCGACACGAGCACTCCCGGCCTGCCCATAGGCCGGGCTGCGGTGCGCCGCAACGGTACTGACGTCACGGTGATCACCTACGGCGGTTTGGTCGCCACCGCGCTGAACGCGGCCGAGTCCGCGGCGGCCCGCGGCTGGAGCCTCGAGGTGATCGACCTGCGCACGCTCAACCCACTCGATTTCGACACCGTCGCGGCCTCGGTGCGCCGCACCGGGCGCGTCGTGGTGATGCACGAGGGCCCGCGCACATTGGGGTTCGGCGCCGAACTGGCCGCCCGGATCTCCGAGGAGCTGTTCTACGACCTGGAGGCTCCGGTGATGCGCGCCACCGGGTTTGACACGCCTTACCCGCCGGCCCGCCTGGAAAAGGTGTGGCTACCGGGTGTCGACCGGCTGCTGGACTGCGTCGAGCGCGCAATGGAGCAGCCGTGAATCGGGAATTCCTGGTGCCCGACCTCGGGGAGGGGCTCCAGGACGCGACCATCACCAGTTGGAACGTCGCAGTCGGTGACACCGTCGAGTTGAACCAGACACTGTGCACCGTGGAGACCAACAAGGCCGAGGTCGAGATCCCCAGCCCCTACGCCGGGCAGGTGCTCGAACTCGGCGGTGCGCCGGGCGAAACGCTCAACGTCGGGTCGCTGCTCGTGCGCATCGCGACGACGGAGGCCACGCCGGCGGTCAACGGGACAGGTGCCGCTCGCAAGCCGGTCCTCGTCGGCTACGGCGCCGACGACACCATGGACACCAGCAGACGCGCTCCCGCGACGCCGTCGGAAGCTCCGCCGCCGGCGGGCCGGCCCAGGGCCAAACCGCCGGTGCGCAAGCTGGCCGCCGAACTTCACGTCGATCTCAGCACGCTGTCCCCGGGATCCGGACCCGACGGCATCATCACCCGCGACGACGTGCTCGCTGCCGCGGGCAGCTCCGAGCTGCTCGACGTGCGCGGTGTCCAGGCCGAGATGGCGCGGCGGATGACGTTGTCACGTCGCGAGATTCCCGATGCGCATGCCCGTGTCGACGTGGACTGCTCAGCCCTGGTGCGGCTGCGGGACCGGATCCGCGCGACCGACCCCGAGCTGCCGGTCACGCCGTTCATCCTGACGCTGCGGTTGGTGGTCGTCGCGCTGCGCAGGCACCTGATCCTGAACTCGACGTGGGTGGAAACCAGCGGTGGTGCGCAGGTTCACCAACACCCCGACATACACCTCGGCTTCGGGGTGGCGACGGCGCGCGGCTTGCTCGTCCCCGTGGTGCGCGACGCGCACAGTCTGAGCACCCGGCAGCTGGCCGAGGTGGTGAACCGGTTGGCCGAAGGAGCCCGGGCCGGCACCCTCACGCCCGCCGAGCTGACCGGTTCGACGTTCACGGTGTCGAACTTCGGTGCGCTCGGGCTCGATGACGGCGTACCGGTGATCAACTTTCCCGAGGCTGCCATTCTCGGCATGGGATCCTTGAAGGAACGTCCCGTGGTGGTCGACGGCGTCGTGGTGGCCCGCCCGACGATGTCGCTGACGTGTGCGTTCGACCACCGGATCGCCGATGGCGCGCAGGCAGCCGAATTCCTGTGCGAGCTACGCGGACTGATCGAGGCGCCGGAGTTGGCGCTGCTGGAGATGTAGCGCTACTTGCGCTTCGCCGCGGCCAACCGCTGTGCAAATTCCGGGGATTCGATCGACGCAGCCTGCGGGCCCAGCTCGGTGTCGACGGCGATCCGGTGTTGGTCGGAGTCGATCACACCGGGGTTCGCGGTGGCGCGCATCGACGCCTTCGTGGCGATGACGACCTCGCGGGGCGCTGCGGCCGGACCCGCGGCGAGTTCGCGGGCAGCGCCGACCGGATCACCCGCGATCGACAGTGCCAGGCCGTGGCGCACCGCGGCTTCGGCGTCGAACCGCATTCCGAACAGCAGCGCCGCCCGGGCCACCTGCGGGCCGACGGCGCGTTGCAGCATCCACGTGGCACCGCCACCGGGATGGATGCCGAGTTTCTGGAATCGCGGATCGAACAGGGCCGCAGGCCCGGCGATGCGGACATCGGCGGCCAGCGCGAGATTCAGGCCCGCGCCGACGGCCGCGCCGTTGACTGCGGCGATGGTCGGCAGCGAACAGTGCGCGACGGCCAGGAAACCGTCATAGATCTTGCGCAGCCCGTCCTCGGTCGCTGCGCCCAGCGCGGTGAGATCCGCGCCTGCGCAGAACGCCTTGCCCGCGCCGGTCACGATCACCGCGTGCACGTCGGGGTTGGCCTCGACCGACTCGATCGCGGCACACAATCCCGCCGACATCTCGAAGGTGACCGCGTTGCGGCGGTCGGGATCGTTCACAGTGATGAGTGCGACGTTGTTGTCGATCTGCGTGAGGACGAGTTCGGACACGCGCTGAGCCTAGTCCTTGTGCGGGACCGGCCACCGCAGCAGATAGCGGTAGTACAGCCCGCGGCGGATCGAAGCGCCGGGCAGGACCTCGTCCGCGACCTGGCGAATCTCGTCCAGGGTTTCGGTCGGCCTGGCGACGGCCACCCCGACGTCTCTGGTTTCGCCGTGCAGCCGCGAACCGATCCGCACCGCGGGAAGGCAGAGTCCAGACCAGAGCCAATCGCGCAGTGCCCGGTTCGCGGACAGCCCCACCACGGCGATCTCGCCCTGCGGCGTCAGCAAGCCGCGTGCCTTGGTGAGGCCGGACCGGAGATCCATGTGGTGCAGGCTCGCAACCATGGTGATCAGGTCGTACCGCCGTTCTCCGGGGTCGAAGTCTTCGAAACTCGTCTGGGTCACCGTGACATTCGGGTAGTCGGCCAGGCGCAGCCAAGCACGTTGCAGCGCATTCGATTCCGGGTCGATCGCGGTCACCGATCGCGACACGGGCGCCAGCCGCTGGGACAGCAGGCCGTCCCCACAGCCGACGTCGAGGACATCGCCGCGGTGGCCGGCGGCGATCCTCGTCAGCCACGGATGGTAGGCGGTGTTGTGATTCCAGTAGTCGTTGTTGGGCGGTGTCACCCCTTCGACTGTGCCATCGATCGCGCGGCACGCGTGGCGGCCTCAGTGTTCACCCGCCGGATGCGTCGGTGAAGTGGCTGGTCGTGACGTTCCGGCGGATAATGGGCCGGTGACGGCCGACATGACGAGCATGCCTGCCGCCGCGGCGATTATCGGGGCAGCGCCCACGCGCCGGAGGCTTCTGTTCGTGGTCGGCGCGGCGGTTCTGCTGGTCGACGTGGGAACCAAATCACTGGCGGTCGGCCTACTCGAGCCCGGTCACGCGGTCTCGTTGGTCGGCGACCGGCTGGTGTGCGTGCTGACCCGAAACGCAGGCGCAGCGCTGTCCATTGCCGCGGGCAACGCCGTCCTGCTGAGTGTGGCAGTCCTGATCACGGTGGTGGCAGTCGGCGCGCTCGGTTGGCGTGTGCGTTCGGCGGGGTGGGCGCTGGGGCTCGGCATGGTGCTCGGGGGCGCCACCGGTAACCTGGTCGATCGAGTGTTCCGGTCACCGGGTCCGCTGCGCGGGCAGGTGGTGGATTTCCTCGCCATCGGCTGGGGGCCAGTGTTCAACGTCGCCGACTTCGCCGTACTCGGCGGGGTGATCTGCTTGATTACGTTGTCGCTGATCGGGTCTCCGCTCGGCTCCGCAAACCAGAAGACCAGGTCAAGTGCTGGATAGCAGTCCTGAAGAAAAGGCTCCGTGGCATGAGCGACCGCTTGCGGCGGCCGTCGCAGGTATCGGCGGCGTGGCCGCGATCGGGGTGTTGGTCCTCGCGGTCGTCCTGACCTCGCGCCACTCCACGCTGCCGCCGACGACCGGGGACGCCACGACGACAGTCTCGGCGACCACGTCGCCGCCTCGTGCGCATTCCACGCCATCGACGTCGGCCGGCACGCCGCGAACCGTCCCCGTCACCACCAGTGAGGTGGTGGTTTCGACGGCGCCGCCACCGGAGCCGGCAGAACCACCGGCGACGACGTCGGCGCCACCCACCACCACGATGTCGAATCCGTATGCGACGACGACGGTTCCCGCCGCAGGGGCCTTCTGACGCCGGGGTCTGGGCGGTCAGCCGAAGATGCCGAACGGACCGAAGATGACGCCCGAATCGTCGGGCTCGTTGGGGCACGAGACGTCGACATAGACCGTCGTCGACGATCTGTCGGCCGGCGGTGCCGAGCGATCCGGGTTGTGTATCCCGGTGACCCGGCACTCCGTCAGTGGCATCGAACTCTTGCCGCCGACCCAGTTGATCTGTACGTCGTAGCCCTGATCGGTCAGGTGAGCCATGACGGCGTCAGCCGATTCTGAGGTCGGATCGGCTGCAGCCGGTGGCACGGTGCCGAGAAAGCCTGCGAGCGCTGCCGAAAGTAGCACGCCCAAAACGAGTTTCGGCCGTATCGAGGTAGCAGGCACAAGACCCTCCCAGTGGCCGGATCTTGTGCCGGCGCATGCCCGCCGGCGGCCCCGGCCGTCACCTACGAGTTTATGCCTGGGTGCAGGAGGGCCGGTAGCCGTTCCCGGTCGTCAGGGCGCCGGAGGTGTAGCGGGATCGAGCGGGGGAGCGGCCGGGTCCGGGGCCGGCGGGAGGTTCTGGACCAGACCGGGCGGGACATTGGTGCCCGGTGGCGGCGCCGTGCCCGGCAGTGGCTCACCGAGTTGCTGCTGGGGCATCTGCCCGAGCAGTGACCCCTTGAGGTTCCCGTTTTCGTGGAGCCGATGGATCTGCCTGAGGAAATCGAGGCCCGAGATGTCGGAATTCTCTTGTCCCGGAGCCACTCCGACCACTGTGCCCTGACCGGGTGCCGAGGGCACCTCGTTCTGCTCGACCAGGTACCCGTTGTTGAATGCCCGCATGCTCGGCGGCGTGCCCGGAGGGCCGCCGGGTGTCGCATTCTGCGCGAGCAGATTGTTCGGGTTGAGATCGACGCCCTGGGGCAGACCGAGGGGTCCGTTGGTGGGCGTGCCGGTCTGTTCCAGGAGCGAAAGTCCGTTGGGGCCCAACGGCGCACCGATGCCGGGCACCACGGGGCCTTGCGGCGGTGGCGGAGCGGGGAGTGCGGGGTCGGCCGGAGCGACCGGTTCCGGGTCGGCGGCGGCGGTGGCCGATGAGGCGACCGCCGCGCCGAGCACCAGAAGACCGGCCACCGCCACACGGTGTGTCCGATTCATGAGGTCTCAGACGGCCTTGGTGACGCCGTAGTACGCGACGACGTCGTCGGTGTCGGTGGTCGAGCTGGTCAGGATGGCGTAGGAGCGCAGGAAGGACTGGCCGACGCAGCCGTCGAGCTTGATGTGGACATCCTTGACCGTGACGCGGACGGGCGCGGCCTTGAACGACTTCTTGTCCACCGAAACGTTGTTGACGGTGCCCGGCTTGAGGTGGATCTCGATGGTGCCCGAGAGGGGCACGCTCAGGCCGGTCGGGATCAGGCCGCCCAACGTGGAACCGGAGGTACTGAGGCCCACCGAACCGATCAGACGCACCTGACCCAGCTCGATGCCGCAGCCGATCTGGTAGCCGGTGTCGAGCGTTCCGCCGTTGAGGCTGGTCTTGCCCGAGCCGCTCACGGTTCCCGTGAACGTTCCGGCGACGAGGTACTCGCGGGACGATACGGCGGTGGTGAGCGGGGCGACCGGCAGCTGACTTTCATTCGACGCCGCCACGGTGAGCTTCCACCCGTCCGGCGTCGTCACCACACCGGGTTCGGCGGACGCGACGATTCCGTTGTCGGGTGGCGGTGGGGCGTCGGCGACCGGGACGGCCGGGTCCGGCGGCGGAGGCGGATCAGCCGAGGCAAGGGGCGCAACCGCGACCGGGGCCAACATGCAGACTGCAGCCAGGGTGGCAAAACGATTCAACATGCGTGAACTTGCGCCTCTCATGGAGTCTGAATCCCTCTGGATCGACATCGTCGCCGGAAAGCCCAAGGGAAACAAGGAATCTGTCGCGACGAATCATGTATGGGGTTGGTTTCGAATCGGTGAACGGCGGACCAACGGACCACACCGCACTCCCGTCCAATGAGCGTGCCCAGACTGTGTGGTTCCTGAAAATTGACTGCGCAACAATATAATTCGTGGTGAGCTGAACTGATGGCAACGAATATGATTGGACGTCAATAACTTTGGCGCGGCCAAACGCAAAAAGGCGCGGCAGAACCGGATGTGGAACCGGTCCCGCCACGCCATTTGGCGCGGCCAAGATCACACCGCCTTGGTGACTCCGAGGTAGGTGACCACATCGTCGGTGTTCTCGGTCGAGGCCGTCAGGGTCGCGTACGACCGGATGAAGGACTGGCCGGCGCACTGGTCGAACTTGATCCGTACACCCGTGATGGTGACGCGGGTCTCCGAACCCTTGAACGACTTCTTGTCGATGGGAACGATCGTCACGGTGCCCGGCTTGAGGTACACCTTGCCCTGGAGGTTGATACCGGTACCGAAGCCCACGTCGGTGGCCGCACCGGTGAACGGAATCTTGATCGACGGGGAAAAGCTTGCGCCAGGGTTGATTTCCATCTCGTCCGAGACGATGCCGCAGCCGATTTGTTCGCCGGCCTCGAGCGTGCCACCCGTGAGCTTGGTCTTGCCGGAGCCCGAGATCTTGCCGGTGAACGTTCCGGCGACGAGGTACTCGCGTGACGATACGGCGGTGGTGAGCGGGGCGACCGGCAGCTGACTCTCGTTGGCGCCGCTGACCGAGACGTGCCAGCCATCCGGGGTGTCCAGCACGCCCGGGGCGGCCGAGGGCACCGCGCCGGTGTCAGGCGGTGGGGGCGGGGCGTCGGCGACCGGGACGGCCGGGTCCGGCGGCGGAGGCGGATCAGCCGAGGCAAGGGGCGCAACCGCGACCGGGGCCAACATGCAGACTGCAGCCAGGGTGGCAAAACGATTCAACATGCGTGAACTTGCGCCTCTCATGGAGTCTGAATCCCTCTGGATCGACATCGTCGCCGGAAAATCCAAGGGAACCAAGGAATCTGTCGCGACGAATCATGTATGGGGTTGGTTTCGAAATGGTGAACGACGCCCCAATAGTTCCCGCCACGTAGCCATCTGGCAGGCAGCTTCCGGAAGCTGTGAGTTTTCTGTCAATACCCTGCGGGTCAACGCAATTCGTGTTTGATCAAGGCTGTGCGGATTTGGACACGCAATGGACCGCACGCCGCGTTCGGGTGTTCGTCGGCCGTTCACCATCCGGACATGTGACCCGCAGACCGTAATGCGACGACGCCAGCAACGGCTGATTGCATAGCGCCGACCCGTGCCGTGCCCGGCCGGGGTGGCGACTATCTACTACGGAGGTACAGGTGAGGACATCACACCTTTGCGGGCGGGGACTGGCGGCCTGCGGTATCGCGCTGGCCATTGGACTTGCCACGCTGCCACCGGCATTCGCCGACCCGGAGGGCGCCACCCAGTCCGACGCCGGCCCGGTGGAACCCCCACCGGCGGCGCCGCTGCCGGCGGGAGCCCCCGCGCCTGCCGGCGATGCCGACCCTGCCGCGGTGACCGCGTGCACTGCATTCGCCGACGCGCTGGACAATGCCTCGGTGTTCTACGGTGACTTCGCGGACACGATCGACGGCACCGCGCGGCCCGATTACTCGGATCCGGTGGTGAGCATGACCAATGTCAGTGGCCGCACCGCGCTTCGGGAGTCGGCCGCACAGGCGATGAGCGCGGCAGGGACACCTGGGCTTTCGCCCGACATCGCCGGTCCGATGCGCTCGTGGTCACTGGATGCGACCAAGCTGCTGGTCAAGATGGGGCTGCGCGGCAGTGGCGACACCTTGAACGTGACCGCCAATGAGCTCAACGAGGACGCCCACAATGCCCAGATGGCGTGCGCGCTGGCGGGCACCCATGCGTGAGGCCCCACGTCGGGGCAAGGTGTTGCGTTGTGTGGCAGGAATATTGCTCGTCGCCCTGGCCATTGCCGCATGCTCTGACAAGGGCAATGCGCAAGAAGCAGCGCCCAAGGTGATCGGAGACACCGACCTCGACGCGCTGCTGCTCAAACCCGAGGAGGTGAACACCCTGATGGCCGCGCAAGGGATGACTCCGCACCCGGTGGTCACCGTGATGGGCGACCATCGCAACCTGCTGCCCAACCTCAACTGCCTCGGGGTGTGGCAGGTCAACGAATCGGCGATCTACGGCGACGGTTGGACCGCGATGCGGCAACAGCTGCTGCGGTCACCTGACGCCGATGACTGGGACAATCTCGTTGTGCAGTCGATCGTTTCGTTCCCCTCGGAGCAGGACGCCCGCGATTTCTATCGTCAGTCGGCCGACCGCTGGGCCAAATGCTCGGACCACAACGTGAACATCAACCTCAACGGTCAGCAGTTGCCCAAGTGGCACAGCGGGGCCCTCACCGAATCGAACTCCGAACTGTCGATGCCGTTCACGCGCAGCGCGGGCGAACAGGTACGGGCGTGTCAGCGGGCGCTGGCCGTCGAGACCAATGTCATCATCGACGTGCAGGCCTGCAAACCCGCGGCGTCGGATGTCACGCAGGCGACCATGGTGGCCGACACGATCAAGGCGGCCATCCGTCGGTGAGGCCGTCACCGCGGCAACGTGGCGGAGTAGTCTGGGCGGCGCAGCTGGTTTGTCGGCCCCGGTGATGACCGGGATCGACACCGAACGTCGCGCGCTGGTACAGGCGCGGTGTGAGAGGGAACCCGGTGGGAATCCGGGACTGTCCCGCAGCGGTATGCAGGAACGACCGCCGTCATCAGCACTGGCCCTCCCGGGCTGGGAAGCGACGGCCACTAGGAGCACATTGGTGCGCGCCTGCGAGTCCGAAGACCTGCCAGCCGTACCGGGCGCGCCGCGTCCGGTGGCTCATCGCCTCGCGGAACAGGCAGTGGCCGAAGCGGTGCACTCGTGGCGGGCGTACCGTCCTCGGCTCGACGTCTCCTGGCGGTGACCATCCCCGTCGCACGTTGAAGGACGTCGTCATGAGCACAACTGCAACACCTTTCACCGCCACTGTCCTCGGATCTCCGCGGATCGGACCCAACCGGGAACTCAAGCGGGCCGTCGAGAACTACTGGGCCGGCCGGACCGACCGGGCCGGGCTCGAATCCATCGCTGCGCAGTTGCGGCGTGAGACCTGGCAAACATTGGCCGCGGCCGGGCTCGACTCGATCCCGGTCAACACGTTCTCGTACTACGACCAGATGCTCGATACCGCTGTGCTGGTCGGTGCGCTCCCTCCGCGGGTCTGTTCGATCGCGGACGAGCTGGATCGTTACTTCGCGGCCGCACGAGGTGACGACGAGACCGCGCCGCTGGAGATGACCAAATGGTTCGACACCAACTACCACTACCTGGTGCCCGAGATCGGACCGCACACGACCTTCGCGCTCAACCCTGCCAAGGTGCTCGGTGAGGTGGAAGAGGCTGTCACGCTGGGTATCCCGGCACGGCCGGTGATCGTCGGACCCATCACCTTCCTGGCGCTGGCCAAGGCAGTCGACGGTGGCGGCACGCCCATCGACCGGCTCGACGAACTCGTGGGGGTGTACGCAGAACTGCTCGACGTGCTCGCCGCCCGCGGGGTGCGGTGGGTTCAGTTCGACGAACCCGTACTGGTGACCGATTTTCTCGGCAACGCACCGGAATTGGCCGAGCGGGTCTACGGGCGCCTCGGTGCGCTCGGCCATCGCCCCGCACTGTTCGTCGCGACCTACTTCGGTGCCCTGGCCGACGCGCTACCGGCGCTGGCCCGTACGCCGGTCGATGCGATCGGCATCGACCTGGTTGCAGGCGATTCACCCGCGTTCGTGTCCGTGCCCGAGCTCGCAGACAAGCTCGTGGTCGCGGGTGTCGTCGACGGGCGCAACGTCTGGCGCACCGACTTGGCGGGCGCGCTCGGCAAGCTCACCGGTCTGCTGGGAAGTGCCGGTGCCGTAGCGGTGTCCACGTCGTGCTCGACGCTGCACGTGCCGTACACGCTCGACGGTGAAGTGGAACTCGATGCGGCACTGCGCAGTTGGCTGGCTTTCGGGGCCGAGAAGGTCACCGAGGTGGCCGCGCTTGCGCGCGGTCTCAAGGATGGCCGCGAGGCCATATCGGCCGAGATCGCCGACTCGGACGCGGCGGTCGCGTCGCGGAAGGCCGATAGCCGGCTCCGCAACGGCCGAATTCGGGCCCGCATCACGTCGATCGTCGGCTCCGGGGCCAAGCGTGGCCCTGCCGCCGCCCGCCGTGCCGTACAGGCCGAGCGATTGAAACTGCCGGCCTTGCCCACCACGACCATCGGCTCCTACCCGCAGACGACGGCCATCCGGGTGGCGCGGGCCGACCTGCGGGCGGGCCGGATCGACGCGGCAGAATACGAGCGCCGGATGAAGGCCGAGATCGCCGACGTCATCGCACTGCAGGAGCGGCTCGGGCTCGACGTCCTGGTGCACGGTGAACCGGAACGCAACGACATGGTGCAGTATTTCGCCGAGCAACTCGACGGGTTCTTCGCGACCCAGAACGGATGGGTGCAGTCCTACGGCAGCCGGTGCGTCCGTCCGCCGATCCTCTACGGCGATGTATCTCGGCCCGAGCCGATGACCGTGGAATGGATCAGCTACGCCCAGTCTTTGACCGACAAACCGGTCAAGGGCATGCTGACGGGTCCGGTCACGATCTTGGCGTGGTCGTTCGTGCGTGACGACCAGCCGTTGGCGGACACGGCATTCCAGGTCGCATTGGCCATCCGCGACGAGACGGTGGACCTCGAGTCGGCGGGCATCGCGATCATCCAGGTCGACGAGCCTGCGCTGCGCGAACTGCTCCCGCTGCGGACCAAGGACAAGGATGCCTACCTGCGCTGGGCCGTCGAGGCCTTCCGGCTGGCCACGTCAGGGGTTGCGGACACGACACAGATCCACACGCACCTGTGCTACTCGGAGTTCGGTGAAGTGATCGGTGCGATCGCCGACCTGGACGCGGATGTCACCTCGATCGAGGCGGCGCGTTCACACATGGAGGTGCTGGGCGATCTCAACCAGGCCGGGTTCGCAAACAGCGTGGGCCCGGGCGTCTACGACATCCACTCGCCTCGCGTGCCAGGCGTCGACGAGATCGCCGCGTCATTGCGCGAGGCGCTGAGAGCCGTTCCTGCCGAACGGCTGTGGGTGAACCCCGACTGCGGCCTCAAGACGCGGTCCACCGACGAGGTGACGGCGTCGTTGCAGCACCTGGTGGCCGCGGCGGCGGAGGTCCGCGCGGGCTAGGAACCTGCTGACCCGGCCGGGCGCCACCGCAGGCCGTCAGCCGGCCGGGGAGTACGGCAGGTCGCTGCTGGTCTGCGGATCGACCCGAACCGGCCTGCCCACATAGGGAAACGCGCGCTGTGGGCAGGCCGGGCGGTCGCAGATGCGGCAACCCGCGCCGATGGGCACCGTGGCTTGGGCGTCGGCGAGGTCGATGCCGACCGAGTACACGAGCTTTTCGGCGTGTGCCAGGTCGCAGCCCAGGCCGATGGCAAAGCGCTTGCGGGTGCCGAGGTAGCGGCCGGGCGTCGAGGCCATGGTCTTCGCGATCCAGAAATAGCTGCGGCCATCGGGCATCTGGGCCACCTGTGTCAGGAATTCGCCGGGGCGGGAGAACGCATGATGTACGACCCACAGCGGGCAGTTTCCACCGACGCGAGAGAAGTGAAAAGCAGTGGCGGACTGTCGCTTCGAGATGTTACCAGCGCTGTCGGTACGGACGAAGATGAACGGAACGCCGCGCGCATCAGGTCGCTGCAGGGTTGAGAGCCGATGGCAGACGGTCTCGAAACCCACCTCGAACCGACGGGCGAGCTGGTCGATGTCGTACCGCAATTCCTCGGCGGCCGACAGCACCATTCGATACGGCAGGAGCAGCGCGCCCGCGAAGTAGTTCGCCAGCCCGATCCGTGCGACATCCCTTGCCTCCGAGCTCAACTGGTCGTCGGTGGCGACGAGGGCATCGATCAGCTCGGAGTGCGACAGCAGCGCGATCTGAGTGGCCAGCTGGAAGGCGCGTTGTCCGGGCAGCAGCCACCGTGCGATGTGCAGGGTGCGGGCTTGGTCGTCGTACCGACGTTTGACGTCGGATCCCAGGGTGTTACCGTCGTCGACCACCACGGTGATACCCTCCGCTGCCAGCAGGTCGGCGAGTTGCCGATCCAAACCGCCGATCTGCAAACGGCGTTCGGCGAACAGGTTCTCGGCAGCGCGGTCGAGCGTGTCGATGTAGTTGCGGCGGTCGTAGAAGAAGTCGCGGACCTCTTCGAACGGCATGGGTTGTTGGGTGCCGGTCTGTACGTCGAGGCTCGCGCGATCATGGACCGCTTCGAGTTCTGCCGTTGCGTCGTGCAGGCGGCGGTGCAGATTAACCATGGTCTGGCCGACTTCGGGCATCCGGGCCACAAGCTCCTCGATCTGTGCGGTCGTGGCGGGGCTGTCGGCGAGTATCTCGCGCAGGTCGGAGGCCAGCCGGGCGTCGGCGTCGGGCGCGAAGTAGTGGGTGGGCAGGTCGAAGCGGTCGGCCAGTGCGAGCAGTACCGGCACGGTGATGGGGCGCTGGTCGTTCTCCAGCTGGTTGACGTAGCTCGTGGACAGTCCGAGGGCGCGTGCCAGCGCGACCTGGGTCAGGCCTCGCTCGTCTCGGAGCCGCCTCAGGCGGGCACCCGCGAATGTTCTCGCCACCACTGCCGAGGCTACTCCAACCCGCTTTCGCAACATTCGCAAAAGTCCTCGTCAAAGGACACAAAAATACGCATTTACAAGCTCTTCCGCTGAATATTCGGTCTGCGTAGCGTGCGAATCATGCGTGAACATGAGGTGAGAACCCGGCGTAGCGCCGACGATTTTCCGCGGACCGAGCACCTGGCGTGGAAGATCGCCGAAGTCGCGGCGGACCCGGTGGAGGTGCCGCCGGAGACCGCGGCGATGGTGGTCAACCGGATCATCGACAACGCCGCGGTGTCCGCTGCTTCGGTGATCCGCCGTCCCGTGACCGTCGCCCGTACGCAAGCCCTGGCGCACAGAACTCGTCAGGGGGCGACCGTATTCGGTGTCGACGGCGCCGTGCCGGCCGAGTGGGCGGCCTGGGCCAATGGCGTGGCTGTCCGAGAGCTCGACTTCCACGACACGTTCCTGGCCGCCGATTACTCCCATCCCGGCGACAACATCCCGGCTCTGGTCGCGGTGGCACAGCAACTGGGCGTGCGCGGCGCCGACCTGATCCGTGGCATCGCAACAGCGTACGAGGTGCAGATCGACCTGGTGAAGGGAATCTGCCTGCATCAACACAAGATCGACCACGTCGCTCATCTGGGCCCGTCGATCGCCGCCGGCTTGGGCACGATGCTGCGGCTCGATGCCGAAACCATCTACGCCGCAATCGGTCAGGCACTGCATCTGACCACCGCGACCCGGCAGTCGCGCAAGGGCCTGATCTCCAGTTGGAAGGCGTTCGCGCCGGCATGGGCGGGCAAGGTCGCGATCGAGGCCGTCGACCGTGCGATGCGTGGTGAAGCGTCGCCTGCCCCGATCTGGGAGGGTGAGGACGGCGTGATCGCCTGGCTGCTCGCCGGCCCCGACCACACCTACCGCGTGCCGCTGCCCGCACCCGGCGAGCCCAAGCGGGCCATCCTCGACAGCTACACCAAGGAGCATTCGGCCGAGTACCAGAGTCAGGCGCCCATCGACCTGGCGCGTCGGATGCGGGATCGGATCGGCGATCTGGACCAGGTCGCCACCATCGTGCTGCACACCAGCCACCACACCCACGTGGTGATCGGTACGGGCAGCAACGATCCGCAGAAGTTCGACCCCGACGCTTCGCGGGAGACCCTCGACCACTCTGTCATGTACATCTTCGCCGTCGCGCTGCAGGACGGATCCTGGCATCACGAGCGGTCGTACGCGCCCGAACGCGCGCACCGCGCCGACACGATCGAGTTGTGGCGCAAGATCTCCACGGTCGAAGATCCCGAATGGACCCGGCGCTACCACTCGTCCGATCCCACGGAGAAGGCCTTCGGCGCCAAGGCCGTGGTGACACTCAAGAGCGGGGAGACCATAGTCGACGAGCTCGCTGTGGCCGACGCACATCCGTTGGGCGCCCGGCCGTTCGGTCGGGAGCAGTACGTCGACAAGTTCGCCGAACTGGCGGACGGCGTCGTGGAACACCGGGAGCAGCAACGGTTCCTGAGTGCGGTCGAGAACGTCGCCACGACCACGGCGGGCGGCCTGGCGGCACTCAATGTGCGAGTCGACCCACGGGTGCTGGACAAGGCGCCGACGATTCCCTCGGGGATCTTCCGGTGATGGGCCCGCGCACGCCGGTCGCGGACAAGCGCCGGCAGTTCCGCGCCGGTCTGGAATCGGGTCGTCTGCAACGGTTTCCCGGCGCCTTCTCACCGTTGGTGGCGAAACTGATAGCCGAAGTCGGATTCGACGGCGTCTATGTCTCGGGCGCGGTGGTTGCGGCCGACCTCGGCCTACCCGACATCGGGTTGACCACGCTGACGGAGGTCGCCGGGCGGGGCGCTCAGATCGCCTCGGCCACAGACCTTCCCACGTTCATCGACGCCGACACCGGCTTCGGCGAACCGATGAACGCCGCACGTACCGTCACCGTGCTCGAAGACGCGGGTCTGACCGGACTGCATCTGGAAGACCAGGTGAACCCCAAGCGGTGCGGGCACCTCGACGGGAAGACCGTGGTGCCGACCGGGGAGATGGTCAAGCGGTTACGGGCGGCCGTCGCCGCGCGCAGAGATCCGAATTTCGTCATCTGTGCGCGCACCGATGCCGCGGGCGTCGAGGGTCTAGACGCCGCCATCGAGCGTGCCAAGGCGTACGCCGGCGCGGGTGCGGACCTCATCTTCACCGAGGCGCTTTCCGGCCCGGCGGATTTCGAGCAGTTCCGGGCGGCGGTCGACACGCCGCTGTTGGCCAACATGACCGAGTTCGGCAAGTCCGAGCTGATCGGCGCCCGGGTGCTGGCGGACATCGGCTACAACGTCGTCATCTATCCGGTCACCACGCTGCGTATGGCGATGCATGCCGTCGAAGTCGGTCTGCGTGAAATCGAGACAGAAGGAACACAATCCGGACTGCTCGAGCACATGCAACACCGCAGCCGGCTCTACGAGTTGCTCCGCTATCCCGAGTACAACCAATTCGACTCCGAGATCTACAACTTCTCGTTGGAGGGAGTGCCGCGATGACCCTGACCGATGACAAGCCGAAGATCCACAAGGGACTGGCGGGTGTGGTAGTCGACACCACCGCGATCTCCAAGGTGGTGCCCGAGACGAATTCTCTGACCTACCGCGGTTATCCCGTGCAGGATCTGGCCGCGCAGTGCACCTTCGAGCAGGTCGCCTACCTGCTGTGGCACGGCGAATTGCCGACCGATCAGGAGCTGGCGCTGTTCATGCAGCGCGAGCGCGCGTCGCGGCGCATCGATCGGTCGATGCAGTCGCTGCTGACCAAGCTGCCCGACAACTGTCATCCGATGGACGTGGTCCGCACGGTCATCAGCTATCTCGGCGCGGAAGATCCCGACGAGGACGACGGCAGCGTGTCGGCCAACCTGGCCAAGGCGCTGCGGATGTACGCGGTCCTGCCGACGATCGTCGCCGCCGACATGCGCCGCCGACGAGGTCTGGAACCGATCCCGCCGCACAGCCACCTGGGCTACTCGGAGAACTTCCTGAACATGTGCTTCGGCGAAGTGCCAGAACCGGCCGTGGTCAAGGCCTTTGAACAGTCGATGATCCTGTACGCCGAGCACAGCTTCAACGCATCGACGTTCGCGGCCCGGGTCGTGACGTCGACGCAGTCCGACATCTACAGCGCCGTGACGGCGGCGATCGGTGCCCTGAAGGGCTCCTTGCACGGCGGCGCCAACGAGGCCGTCATGCACGACATGCTCGAGATTGGGTCTGCCGACCGTGCGGCAGAGTGGTTGCACGGCAAGCTGTCCCGCAAGGACAAGGTGATGGGATTCGGACACCGGGTCTACCGCAACGGTGATTCCCGGGTGCCCACCATGAAGGCGGCTCTGGTGAGCGTGGCCGCCGTTCGTGGCGGACAGCGCTGGCTCGACATCTACGACGTGCTGGAAAGTGCGATGTATGCGGCCACCAAGATCAAGCCGAACCTCGACTTTCCCACCGGCCCCGCCTATTACCTGATGGGTTTCGCGATCCCGAGCTTCACGCCGATCTTCGTGATGAGCCGGATCACCGGGTGGACCGCCCACATCATGGAGCAGGCCGGCGCCAATGCCCTGATCCGGCCGCTGAGTGAGTACAGCGGCAGGCCTCAGCGCACCCTGCCCTGCTGATCGACCGGGCGGGCGGCCCTAGCCCGCGGTATGGACGATGAGGATGTCGACCTTGGCCCGGCGGGCGACGTTGGCGGGCACCGAGCCCAAGAGGCGCCCGGCAACCGAGTCGAGCCCCACGTCGCCCACCACGACCAGGTCGGCCTTGACGTCGTCGGCCAGTTTCACCAACGCGTCGACCGGTGCGCCCTCGATCGCGCGCTCGTCGATGTCGCCGGCGCCTGCGGCCTTCGCGCGATCGCGGGCCTCCCGGAGAATCTCGTAGATGGGTGCGGCGCCGTGAAGCTTGTAGCCCTCCTCGCGGAGCGAGTCGGCAGCGCGGGTGTCGACCACATGATCGTGTGACGGCGCCCTCGACCAGCTGCCCCGTTCGACGACGGGTTGGTGCGCACTCGCGACGATGAGTTTCGCGTTCTCCTGAGCCGCGATGGTCGCTGCCCGGTCGACCGCCCGCAACGACGATTCCGAACCGTCGGTGCCGACAATTACCGTCCGATAGGTGCCCATGTCGTCTCCGAACTGCCGGTTGCGAGGACAATCAGGACAGTAGCGCGTGTCAGCCCGGCGCACACTGATCTTGCGCCGGTCAACAGGCACAGAGCGCCCCCGGCAGGGATCGAACCTGCGACCAACCGCTTAGAAGGCGGCTGCTCTATCCGCTGAGCTACGGAGGCAGCGCCGCTGAGTGTATCTTGCAGTGCCCGGCCGACTCACTCACCGTGGCAGCCGGCAAAGCCATCCCGCCGCCACCGGCAGCGGACTAGCGTGGACGCTGCACTTGGGCAGCCAGGGGGAGGAGAGGTCAACGCTATGAGCGACGTGCCGGATACGGCAGTGTTATCCGAAGAATTGAGTGCGGTCGACACGCTCCTGCACCGTGGGGAGGCAAATCCGCGCACTCGCTCGGGCATCATGGGCGTCGAGATCCTCGACACCACCCCGGACTGGGAGCGTTTCCGCACCCGGTTCGAGAACGCGTCGCGCAAGGTTCTGCGGTTACGTCAGAAAGTCGTCATGCCGACGCTGCCGACCGTGGCGCCGCGATGGGTGGTCGACCCGGACTTCAACCTCGATTACCACGTGCGCCGGGTCCGGGTGCCCGCTCCGGGCACCGTCCGCGACCTGATCGACCTCGCGGAGATCGCGATGCAGTCGCCCATGGACATCACGCGGCCCCTGTGGAGTGCGACCCTCGTGGAGGGCCTGGAAGGCGACCGGGCCGCCACCATCCTTCACCTGAGCCACGCGGTGACCGATGGCGTCGGCGGGGTCGAGATGTTCGCCAGCATCTACGACCTCGAACGTGATCCCGAACCCAGACAGACCCCACCCCTGCCCATCCCGCAGGATCTCTCGCCCAACGACCTCATGCGGGAAGGCTTGAACCGGCTGCCCGGCGCGATCGCCGGTGGTCTGCTGGGTGCGCTCGGCGGAGCGGCGCGCGCCGCGACCCGGGTGGTCCGCGACCCGGTCTCGGCGGTCAGCGGTGTGGTCGACTACGCCATGTCGGGCGCACGTGTCATGGGACCGGCGGCGGATCCGTCTCCGCTGCTGCGCAGGCGCAGCCTGTCGTCGCGGACCGAGGCCATCGACATCAAGTTCAGCGACCTGCACAAGGCCTCGAAGGCCGCGGGCGGTTCGATCAACGACGCGTATCTGGCGGGCCTGTGCGGTGCGTTGCGGCTGTACCACGATGCGATGGGAATCCCGATCCAGAATCTGCCGATGGCGGTGCCGGTCAACCTCCGGTCCGAGGATGATCCGGCAGGCGGCAACCGGTTCGCCGGGGTCAATCTGGCCGCGCCGGTCGGCATCGTCGATCCCGAACAGCGCATCAAGGCGGTGCGTGCGCAGATGACCAGCAAGCGCGAAGAACGCGCGATCGACATGGTCGGCGCAATCGCCCCCGTCCTGAGCTTTCTGCCGGACACGTTCCTGGAGTCGGTGGCGGGATCGGTGGTGCACTCCGACGTGCAGGCCAGCAACGTGCCCATGTATGCCGGCGACACGTTCATCGCCGGGGCAAAAATCCTGCGGCACTACGGCATTGGCCCGCTGCCGGGAGTGGCGATCATGGCGGTCCTGATCTCGCGGTCGGGATACGTCACCGTCACCACGCGGTACGACCGGGCGTCGATCACCAACGAACCCCTGTTTGCGCAGTGCCTGATCGACGGCTTCAACGAGGTGCTCGCGCTCGGTGGCGATGGTCGTGCCGCCGGGGCAACGTTCACGGCCGACGTGCCCGCGACGGCCGAATCCGCGTCGAACGGGAGTGCCGCACAGTGACATCACCGGGGCAGTCAGGCAAGTCGAAGCAGCGGCTGCCGGGTTCACTGGCCGAGATCGAGGCGAGCCCGGAAGGCCCGGAGATCGGGGCGTTCTTCGACCTCGACGGCACTCTGGTGGCCGGCTTCACCGGCGTGCTGATGACCCAGGATCGGTTGCGGCGCGGGCAGATGAGCGTCGGCGAGTTCATCGGCATGGTGCAGGCCGGCCTGAACCACCAGCTCGGCCGCTCGGAGTTCGAGGATCTCATCGGCAAGGGCGCGCGCATGCTGCGGGGCAACTCCGAGAGCGACCTCGACGAACTGGGAGAGCGGCTGTTCGTCCAACATGTCCGGGACCGCATCTACCCCGAGATGCGCGCCATGGTGCGCGCCCACATGGCCCGCGGCCACACCGTGGTGCTGAGTTCGTCGGCGTTGACGGTGCAGGTCGAACCCGTCGCACGGTTCTTGGGTATCGAGAACGTGCTGAGCAACAAGTTCGAGACCGACGACGACGGCCTGATCACCGGTGAGGTAGCGCGGCCGGTGATCTGGGGACCGGGCAAAGCCCATGCGGTGCAGAAGTTCGCGGCTGCCAACGGGGTCGACCTCACCAAGAGCTACTTCTACGCCGACGGCGACGAGGACGTTGCGCTGATGTACCTGGTGGGCAATCCGCGCCCGACCAACCCCGGCGGCAAACTGGCCGCCGTGGCGGCCAAGCGTGGCTGGCCCATCCTGCGCTTCAGCAGCCGCAGTGGCAGCAGCCCGGTGTCGCAACTGCGCACGGCGGCCGGGTTCGCCTCGATGATGCCGCTGGCCGCCGGTGCCATCGGCTGGGGGCTGCTCAACCGCAGCAAGCGCAGCGGCGTCAACCTGTTCACCTCGATGATGGGCCGGGTTCTGTTGGGCGCCACCGGCGTCAGCCTCAACGTGCTGGGCCGGGAGAACCTCACCAAGCAGCGGCCTGCGGTCTTCATCTTCAATCACCGCAACCAGGCCGATCCCGTGATCGCCGGAACGCTGGTGAGCGACAACTTCACGGGTGTGGGCAAGAAGGAACTGGCCAACGACCCGCTGGTCGGCACCCTGGGCAAGGTGATGGATACCGCGTTCATCGACCGGGACGATCCGGAAAAAGCCATCGAAAGCCTGCACAAGATCGAAGAACTTGCGCGCAAGGGACTTTCGGTGCTGATCGCGCCGGAGGGCACCCGGCTGGACACCACCGAGGTCGGTCCGTTCAAGAAGGGGCCGTTCCGGATCGCCATGGCCGCGGGCATCCCGATCGTCCCGATCGTCATCCGGAACGCCGAGGTGATCGCGGCCCGCGACTCCAGCACGTTCAATCCCGGAACGGTGGATGTCGCGGTGTATCCGCCCATCCCGGTGGACGATTGGACCCTCGACAACCTGACCGAACGCATCGATGAGGTCCGTCAGATCTTCCTCGACACCCTGATCGACTGGCCGGAGGACGAGCTGCCGGAATTCCCGTTGTACAAACGGGCCGCAGAGGTCAGGAAGGCCGCGAAGAAGGCGCCGGCCAAATCCACCGGACGCAGCGTGAAGGGTCGGCCGTGACCGCGCCGACCGACTTCTTCGCGAGTTTCAGCACGACCGACGATGCCCTTGTGCTGGCGTCGGTGTCCTCGCCCGCCGAACTCGAACTGCTCAACGACTGGCTCAAGACCCACCGTAAGGAACACCCCGATTCGTCGATCGAGGTCTTGCAACTGCCTGAGGACGGCGAACCGTCGCCGGGCGTACTCGCGAGCCTCGTCGAGGAACTGGAAGCCGACCAGGATCGCCTCGTGGTACCCGTGCGGGTGTTCTGGGTGCCCGCGGGGCTGCCCACGCGGCTGAAGCTGGTCGGGCTGATCTCCGGCCGTGACACCTACCGGCCGCCGGAGATCCTGCAGCGGCGCATCCTGCGCAAGGATCCGTCGCGCGCCAGGGTCGTGGCCGGCGAACCTGCCAAGGTTTCCGAGCTGCGGCAGCAGTGGAGTGAGAACACCGTCGCCGAAAACCCCAGGGAATTCGCGCGATTCGTGCTGCGCCGGGCGGTTCTTGCGATCGAGCGGGTGGAGCTGCGACTGCTCGGCCCCGAATACAAGTCGCCCCGGCTGGTCAAACCCGAGATGCTGGACTCGGCGCGCTTCCGGCAGGGGCTCGAGCAGATCCCCGGAGCCACGGTCGAGAAGGCCGGGGAGATGCTCGACGAGCTCTCCACCGGGTGGAGCCGCTTCTCCGTCGACCTCATCCCGACGCTGGGCCGGGCGATCTTCAGCCGGGGCTTCGATCCGCGAATCGACTATGACCGCGCCGAGATCGAGTCGATGCGGCACGCCCTGGAAACGCACCCGGCCGTGCTGCTGTTCTCGCACCGGTCCTACCTCGACGGCGTGATCGTCCCAGTGGCGATGCAGGAGAACCGGTTGCCGCCGGTGTACACGTTCGCCGGCATCAACCTGTCGTTCGGCCTGATGGGGCCGCTGTTCCGGCATTCGGGCGTCATCTTCATCCGCCGCAAGCTCGACGACCCGCTGTACAAGTACGTGCTGCGGCAGTACGTCGGCTACATCGTGGAGAAGCGGTTCAACCTGAACTGGTCCATCGAGGGCACGCGGTCGCGGACCGGAAAGATGTTGCCGCCCAAGCTCGGACTGCTGTCCTACGTCGCCGACGCGTATCTCGACGGCCGCAGCGACGACATTCTGCTGCAGCCTGTGTCGATCAGTTTCGACCAGCTGCACGAGACCGCGGAGTACGCGGCCTATGCCCGTGGTGGGGAGAAGACCCCCGAGGGACTCAAGTGGCTCTACAGCTTCATCAAGGCCCAGGGGGACCGCAACTACGGCAAGATCTATGTCCGCTTCCCGGAAGCGGTTTCGATGCGCCAGTACCTCGGCGAGCCGCACGGCGAGATGGCCCATGACGAGGCGGCCAAACGGCTCGCGATGCAGAAGATGGCTTTCGAGGTCGCATGGCGCATCCTGCGGGTCACCCCGGTCAACGCCACGGGTCTGGTTTCGGCGCTGCTGCTCACCACGCGTGGCACCGCGCTCACGCTGGAGCAGTTGCACCACACGCTGCAGGACTCGCTGGACTACCTGGAACGCAAGAACACCCCGGTGACCAACAGTGCGCTGCGCCTGCGGACCCTCGACGGCGTCCGGTCGGCCGTCGACGCGTTGTCCAACGGGCACCCGGTCACCCTGGTCGACGGGGGCCGCGAGCCCGTGTGGCGCATCGCGCCCGAGGACGAACTCGAGGCCGCGTTCTACCGCAACTCACTGATCCATGCGTTCCTGGAGACCTCGATCGTCGAGCTCGCGCTGGTGCACGCCGCGCACGCCGAAAAGGATCCGCTGCAGGCGTTCTGGACGCAGGTGATGAGGCTGCGCGACCTGCTCAAGTTCGACTTCTACTTCGCCGACTCGGCGGCGTTCCGGGAGAACGTGACCGAAGAGATGTCGTGGCACGACAACTGGGAGAAGCACATCTCCGCCGGTGGTGAGGAGATCTTCCAGCTGCTACGGGCCAAACGCCCCCTCATCGCGGGCGCGATGCTGCGGCCGTTCTTCGAGGCCGACGAGATCGTCGCCGACGTGCTGCGTGACGCGCCCGCCGAGATCAGCGAGAAGGAACTCACGAAACGGGCGCTCGGGGTCGGTCGGCAGTACGTGGCCCAAGGCCGGGTGCGCAGCAACGAGTCGGTGTCGGCGCTGTTGTTCGCGACCGCACGTCAGGTGGCCGCCGACCAGAACCTGCTGACGCCCGCACCCGACCTGACATCCCGCCGCAAGGATTTCCTGCGCGAGATCCGCCGCATCCTCAGCGACATGGACAAGGTCGAGCACATCGCCCGGGACCGGTTCTTCACCGAGGAGAGGCGGCGGCGCCAACTGCTCGAAGGCGGATAGCGCACCGGGGACGTGCTCGAGTGTGGGCTGAGCCACGCCATACGCTGGGAGCATGACTTCCACGGGCCGGTCGGCCGTAACCAGCGTGCGCAACAGCGCGGTGTGGCCGGTGCTGGTCGGTGTCGCGGTACTGGCAGGTGGTGTCGCGACGGCCATCGGTGCGCTGTCGCTCGCCGACGCGCTGACCGCCACCGGTCTGCCGGACCCGGGGCCCGTCACGACCTACGGTCTGCCGTTCGTCCGCGCGGCCGGCGAGATCGCGGCGGTCATCGCGGTCGGGTCGTTCCTGCTTGCGGCCTTTCTGGTGCCGCCCCAGGACAACGGCGTGCTCGACGCGGCCGGTTACCGGGCGTTGCGCCTCGGTTCCGCGGCGTCGGTGGTGTGGACGGTCTGCGCGGCCGTGCTGGTGCCGCTGACCATTTCCGATGTCTCGGGCCAGCCGCTGCTCGACCACCTCAACCCGGTCGACGTGTGGTCGGCGACGAGCCTGGTGGACATCGCAGGCGCGTGGCGCTGGACCGCGATCCTGGCCGCGGCCGTGACCCTCGCGAGCCTGCCGGTGCTGCGGTGGGGCTGGACACCGGTGCTGCTCGCCGGGTCCATGCTGACGTTGGTGCCGCTGGCGCTCACCGGCCATTCGTCGGCGGGCGGCGCCCACGATCTGGCCACCAACAGCCTGTTCGTCCATCTCATGGCCGGCGCACTGTGGGCCGGTGGCCTGCTGGCGTTGCTAGCGCATGCCCTGCGCGGCGGCGAACACGCCGATTTGGCGGCCCGCCGGTTCTCGGCCCTGGCCCTGTGGTGCTTCGTCGCGATGGCGGTCAGCGGTGTGCTCAACGCCCTGGTGCGCATCCAGCCCACGGACCTGGTGCGCACGCCGTACGGCTGGCTGATCGTCGGCAAGATGGTCGCGCTCGGCCTGCTCGGCGTCCTGGGCTGGCGACAGCGGCGCAGCGGGGTGGCCGCGCTGCAGGCCGACCCCACCGCGCGCGGCCCGCTGATCAGGTTGGCGTTCACGGAAGCCGCCCTGTTCGGCGTGACGTTCGGGATCGCCGTCGGATTGGGCCGCACCCCGCCGCCACCCGAGCGCACCCAGCCCAGCGCGACCGAGGTGGCCATCGGGTACGACTTCGCCGGACCGCCGACCGTGGCACGGGTGCTGTTCGACTGGCGGTTCGACCTGCTGCTCGGCACGGTCGCGATCGTTGGCGCACTGGTCTACCTCATGGCCGTGCGCAGGCTGCGACGGCGCGGCGACGCGTGGCCCGTCGGACGGACCTTCGCGTGGCTGCTGGGCTGTGCCGTGTTGCTGTTCACCACGTCGTCGGGCCTGGGCCGCTACATGCCGGCGATGTTCAGCATGCACATGATCGCGCACATGCTGTTGTCGATGCTGGTGCCGGTCCTGCTGGTGCTCGGTGCGCCGGTGACGCTCGCACTGCGCGCGCTGCCCGCCGCGGGCCGGGGCACCCCGCCGGGGCCGCGCGAATGGTTGCTGGCCGCGCTGCATTCACGGGTGTCGCAGTTCCTGACCAACCCGATCATCGCGACCGTGCTGTTCGTCGCCGGGTTCTACGGCCTGTATTTCGGTGGCATATTCGACGCGGCCGTGAGCAACCACGCGGCGCACGTCCTGATGAACGTGCACTTCCTGCTGTCGGGCTACCTGTTCTACTGGGTGGTCATCGGCATCGACCCGACGCCGCGCCCGATCCCGCACCTGGTCAAGATCGGCATGGTGTTCGCGTCGTTGCCGCTGCACGCATTCTTCGGCGTGGTGATGATGGGCATGCAGAACGTGCTGGGGGAGACCTTCTACCGGTCACTGCAACTGCCCTGGCACCAGAATCTCCTCGACGACCAACAGCTCGGCGGCGGGATCGCCTGGGCGGCAGGTGAAGTCCCGCTGGTGATCGTGATGCTGGCGCTGCTCATCCAGTGGCGGCGCAGCGACCAACGCACCGCCAAGCGACTGGACCGGGCGGCCGACCGCGACGACGACGCCGATCTGGCGGCCTACAACGCCATGCTGGCCGAGTTGGCGCGGCGCAACAACCCGACGGGCTAGCCGGCCCGACGCCGGGTTATCCCCAGTTCGTATTTCATCCACAGCCGGCGTGCGCCCGCGCGCCCGACGCCGGCCGTTGTCGGGGCTCCGACGGTCAATGGCTGCGTAAGGCGGTCGCGAACCTGTTGTGCGGGCGCCGGAAGAGATGAAGCGAAAGGAACCAGAAATGTTCGAGACACCGTTCACCATCGTCGGCAACATCATCACCAACCCGGTCCGGCTGCGGTTCGGCGAGCAGGAGCTGTACAAGTTCCGGGTGGCCAGCAATTCGCGGCGGCGCACGCCCGAGGGCACCTGGGAGCAGGGCAACTCGCTGTACGTGACGGTCAACTGCTGGGGCAACCTGGCCACGGGCGCGGGCGCGTCACTCATGAAGGGCGACGCGGTCGTCGTGGTGGGGCACCTTTACACCAGCGAGTATGACGACAAGGACGGTGTGCGCCGGTCGTCGGTGGAGGTGCGGGCCACCGCGGTCGGCCCTGACCTGTCTCGGTGCACCGCCAAGGTCACGCCGCTGCCCAAACCCGTGGCCGGTCCGGTGCCCGAGCCTCAGCCCGTCGCGGCGGCGGACGCCGCGGAAACCGTGCCCGACGAGGAGGCACTGCCACTGTCGGCGTAGCGGTATCCGGTCACGCCTAGGATGGGCCGCGAGCATTTCCGTCGATTCCGATCGACCTCGATAGCTGCAGAAAGGCACATCACGGCATGGCCGAATTCATCTACACGATGCGCAAGGTCCGCAAGGCGCACGGCGACAAGGTCATCCTTGACGACGTCACGCTGAACTTCCTTCCCGGTGCGAAGATCGGCGTCGTCGGTCCGAACGGGGCCGGTAAGTCGAGCGTCTTGCGGATCATGGCGGGCCTGGATGTCGCCAACAACGGCGACGCGATGCTTGCACCCGGCGCGACGGTCGGCATCCTGCAACAGGAACCGCCACTGGACGAGACCAAGACGGTCCGCGAGAACGTCGAGGACGGCGTGGCCATCAAGGCCAAGCTCAACCGGTACAACGAGGTGGCCGAGCTGATGGCCACCGACTACACCGACGAGCTCATGGAAGAGATGGGCAAGCTCCAGGAGGAGCTCGACGCCGCCGATGCCTGGGACATCGACTCGCAGCTGGAGCAGGCCATGGACGCGCTGCGGTGCCCGCCGCCCGACGAGCCCGTCACGCATCTGTCCGGTGGTGAGCGCCGCCGCGTCGCGCTGTGCAAGCTGCTGCTGTCCAAGCCCGACCTGCTGCTGCTCGACGAGCCCACCAACCACCTCGACGCCGAGAGCGTGTTGTGGCTCGAGCAGCACCTGGCCAACTACAAGGGCGCGATCCTCGCGGTGACCCACGACCGGTACTTCCTCGACAACGTCGCGGAGTGGATCCTCGAGCTCGACCGCGGCCGCGCCTACCCGTACGAGGGCAACTACTCGACGTACCTGGAGAAGAAGGCCGAGCGCCTCGAAGTCCAGGGCAAGAAGGATCAGAAGCTGCAGAAGCGGCTCAAGGACGAGCTGGCGTGGGTGCGCTCGGGCGCCAAGGCCCGGCAGGCGAAGAACAAGGCCCGCCTGCAGCGTTACGAGGAGATGGCGGCGGAGGCCGACAAGACCCGCAAGCTCGACTTCGAGGAGATCCAGATCCCGGCACCGCCGCGGCTGGGCAACGTCGTGGTCGAGGTCGAGCACCTCGACAAGGGTTTCGACGGGCGCACGCTGATCAAGGATCTGTCGTTCACCTTGCCGCGCAACGGCATCGTCGGCGTCATCGGTCCCAACGGCGTCGGCAAGACCACGCTGTTCAAGACCATCGTCGGCCTGGAGGAACCGGACAGCGGCACCGTCAAGGTCGGCGAGACGGTCAAACTGTCCTACGTCGACCAGACCCGCGGCGGCATCGACCCGAACAAGACCGTCTGGCAGGTGGTGTCCGACGGGCTCGATTACATCGAGGTCGGCCACAACGAGATTCCTTCTCGCGCCTACGTTTCCGCGTTCGGGTTCAAGGGGCCGGACCAGCAGAAGCCGGCCGGGGTGCTGTCCGGTGGTGAACGCAACCGGCTCAACCTCGCGCTGACCCTCAAGGTGGGCGGCAACCTGATCCTGCTCGACGAGCCGACCAACGACCTGGACGTCGAGACCTTGTCGTCGCTGGAGAACGCGCTCGACAGCTTCCCGGGTTGCGCCGTCGTGATCAGCCACGACCGGTGGTTCCTGGACCGCACCTGCACGCACATCCTGGCGTGGGAGGGCGACGACGACAACGAGGCCAAGTGGTTCTGGTTCGAGGGCAACTTCGGTGCGTACGAAGAGAACAAAGTGCAACGTCTCGGAGTCGAGGCCGCGCGTCCGCACCGCGTGACGCACCGCAAGCTCACGCGGGACTGACGCCTGGCGCGTTGAACCGGTGAGGTTCAGCCGAATGCGTCTCCGGGTACGACTAAGGTCAACTCCTGCGCACCAGTGCCGGTGCGCGGGCGTGAGTCAGGAGTGGTCCGTATGACGGCGTATCCGCGGTTCCAGGGTGAACAGGTAAGCGACTGGGGCGGCCACGAGCCGACACCGGACGTGGTCCACCAACTCGCGGTGGCTTTCCTGTCCACGTACCGGAGCCCGCAGGCCGATGCTCCCGGTTCGGCCGCCACGGGACCGCTTGCCGTCACCGCGGCCGAGCGGCTGGTCTCCGATGCCGCGGTGGCCGCCCACTATCGGCTGGGCGGCAAGCGGGCGGCCGGGGAGACCAACGTCGCGGTGTATCCGGGCGACGCCGAATCCGGTCCGGCGCTGCTGATCGTGACCGACCAGGCGCCCATGCTGGTCGACTCGGTGACGGTGCTGCTGCACCGGCTGGGGATCGCCTACAGCGCGATCATGAACCCGGTGTTCCGGGTGCGCCGGGGCGCCGACGGGGAGCTGATCGACATCCGGCCGGCCGCCGAGGCGGCCCCCGGCGACGGTGTCGACGAATGCTGGATCCTGGTTCCGGTGACCGGCGCGGCCGACGGTGCCGCGCTGACGGAGGCGACGCGGCTGGTGCCGGGCATTCTCGCCGACGCGCGCCAGATCGGTTTGGACACCGGGGCAATGGCGGCCGCACTGCATGGTTTGGCCAACGACCTCGCCACCGACGTCGAAGGCCATTTCCCGTATGCGGACCGCAAGGACGTGGCGGCCCTGCTGCGCTGGCTGTCCGACGGGCACTTCGTGCTGCTCGGGTATCAGCAGTGCGCGGTCGGCGACGGGGTGGCCTCGGTGGACCCGTCGACCCGGCTCGGCGTGCTGCGGCTGCGCCAGGACGTGCTGCCACCGTTGACCAACGCCGACGACCTGTTGGTGCTGGCGCAGGCGACCATTCCCAGCTATCTGCGCTACGGCGCCTATCCGTACATCGTCGTGGTGCGGGAGAACACCGCCTCCGGTGCCGTGGAGCATCGTTTCGTCGGGCTGTTCACCATCGCGGCGATGAACGCCAACGTGCTGGAGATCCCGCTGATCTCGCGGCGCGTCGACGAGGCATTGGCGCTGGCACACCGGGATCCGAGCCATCCCGGCCAGCTGCTGCGCGACATCATCCAGACCATCCCGCGGCCCGAGTTGTTCGCGCTGAGCTCCAAGCAGCTGCTGGAGATGGCGATGGCGGTGGTGGACCTGGGGTCGCGGCGCCGCACGCTGTTGTTCCTGCGCGCCGACCAGCTCGCGCACTTCGTGTCGTGCCTGGTGTACCTGCCGCGTGACCGGTACACCACTGCGGTGCGCCTGGAGATGCAGGACATCCTGGTCCGCGAACTCGGCGGGGTCAGCATCGACTACTCGGCCCGCGTGAGCGAATCGCCCTGGGCGGTGGTGCATTTCACGGTGCGGCTGCCCGACGGCACGCAGGCGCACAGCGTCGACACGTCGCTGGAGAACGAGACCCGTATCCAGAACCTGCTGACCGAGGCCACCCGGAACTGGGGTGACCGGATGATCAGCGCGTCGTCGAGTGACATGAATGCGGCCGCCATCGAGCACTACGCGACGGCCTTCCCGGACGACTACAAGCAGGCGGTCGCCCCGGCCGACGCGATCGCCGACATCGCGATCATCGAACAGCTGCAGGACAATTCGGTCAAGTTGGTCTTCGCCGAGGGCAGCGGTGAGGACCGTATCTCGCAGCTGACCTGGTATCTCGGCGGGCAGTCCGCATCGTTGAGCCGGCTGCTGCCGATGCTGCAGTCCATGGGCGTGGTGGTGCTCGAGGAGCGGCCGTTCACGGTCACCAGGGCCGACGGCCTGCCGGTGTGGATCTACCAGTTCAAGATCGCGATCGACCGCAGCATTCCGGACGCGCCCGACGCGGCGGCCAGGGAGGCGACCGCGCAGCGGTTCGCCGACGCGGTGACCGCGATCTGGCACGGTCGCGTCGAGGTCGACCGCTTCAACGAGCTCGTGCTGCGGGCCGGCCTGACCTGGCAGCAGGTGATGATCCTGCGCGCGTACGCGAAATACCTGCGGCAGGCGGGCTTCCCGTACAGCCAGTCGCACATCGAGGCGACGCTCAACGACAACCCGCACACGTCGCGCTCGCTCGTCGAGTTGTTCGAGGCACTGTTTGATCCCACCACGGTCGACCCCGCGACCGGCGACGGCACGGGGCAGGCGCGTGACGCCCAGAGTGCCGCCGCGGCGGTGGCGGCCGACATCGACGCGTTGGTCAGCCTCGACACCGACCGGGTGCTGCGTGCCTTCGCGACCTTGATCGAGGCCACGCTGCGCACCAATTACTTTGTGCAGAACCCGGATTCGGCGCGGCAGCGCAACGTGCTGTCGATGAAGCTCAACCCCGGCCTGATCAACGAACTGCCGTTGCCGCGGCCCAAGTTCGAGATCTTCGTGTATTCGCCGCGCGTCGAGGGTGTGCACCTGCGGTTCGGGTTCGTCGCGCGCGGTGGTCTGCGCTGGTCGGATCGCCGCGAGGATTTCCGCACCGAGATCCTGGGCCTGGTCAAGGCGCAGGCGGTGAAGAATGCCGTGATCGTCCCGGTCGGCGCCAAGGGCGGGTTCGTCGTCAAGCAACCGCCTGCCGCGACCGGCGACGCAGCCGTCGACCGCGAAGCCACGCGCGCCGAAGGCGTGGCGTGCTACCAGCTGTTCATCTCCGGGCTGCTCGATGTCACCGACAACGTCGACAAGGCGACCGGAGCCGTCGTCACCCCGCCCGACGTGGTGCGCCGGGACGGCGAGGACGCCTATCTGGTGGTTGCAGCCGACAAGGGCACCGCGACGTTCTCCGACATCGCCAACGAGGTGGCCAAGTCGTACGGTTTCTGGCTGGGCGACGCCTTCGCCTCGGGCGGTTCGATCGGCTACGACCACAAGGCCATGGGCATCACCGCCAAGGGCGCGTGGGAGTCGGTCAAGCGGCACTTCCGCGAGATGGGCGTCGACACCCAGACCCAGGACTTCACGGTGGTGGGTGTCGGGGACATGAGCGGCGACGTGTTCGGCAACGGCATGCTGCTGTCCCAGCACATCCGGTTGCTGGCCGCGTTCGACCACCGGCACATCTTCCTGGATCCCGATCCCGACGCCGCCACCTCGTGGCACGAACGCAAGCGGTTGTTCGAACTGCCCCGGTCCAGCTGGGAGGACTACGACAAGTCGCTGATCAGCGAGGGCGGCGGGGTGTACAGCAGACAGCAGAAGTCGATTCCGATCAGCCCGCAGGTCCGCGCGGCGCTCGGGCTGGACGCCGGCATCACCGAGCTCACGCCGCCTGCGCTGATGAAGGCGATCCTCAAGGCGCCGGTCGACCTGTTGTGGAACGGCGGCATCGGCACCTACGTCAAGGCCGAGACCGAGGCGGACGCCGACGTGGGTGACCGGGCCAACGATCAGATCCGGGTCTGCGGAAACCAGGTGCGGGCCAAGGTGATCGGTGAGGGCGGCAACCTCGGCGTGACCTCACTGGGCCGTGTCGAGTTCGATCTTGCCGGTGGTCGCATCAACACCGACGCGCTCGACAACTCGGCCGGTGTGGACTGCTCCGACCATGAGGTCAACATCAAGATCCTCATCGACTCGCTGGTCACCGCGGGCAAGGTCAGCCCTGAGCAGCGCACCGAGTTGCTGCTGTCGATGACCGACGAGGTCGGTGACCTGGTTCTCGCCGACAACAAGGACCAGAACGACCTGATGGGCACGAGCCGCGCCAACGCGGCGAGCATGCTGTCGGTGCACGCCCGCATGATCAAGGACTTCGTGGCCGATCGCGGGCTCAACCGCGAGCTCGAGGCGCTGCCGTCGGAGAAGGAGATCCGTCGCCGCACGGAAGCCGGAATCGGTTTGACCTCACCGGAACTCGCGACCCTCATGGCGCACGTCAAGCTGGCGCTCAAGGATGACGTGCTGGCCAGCGACCTGCCCGACCAGGAGGTGTTCGCGTCACGGCTGCCGTGGTACTTCCCGGCCAAGTTGCGCGAACCGTTCTACCCCGAGATCCGCTCGCACCAACTGCGTCGGGAGATCGTCACCACCATGCTGGTCAACGATCTGGTCGACACCAGCGGGATCAGCTATGCCTACCGCATCACCGAGGATGTCGGGGTCGGGCCGGTCGACGCGGTGCGCAGCTACGTCGCGACCAACGCGATCTTCGGCATCGGTGACGTGTGGCGCCAGATCCGTGCTGCCGGGGACAACGGCGTGTCGGCCCAGGTGACCGACCGCATGACGCTGGACCTGCGCAGGCTCGTCGACCGGGCGGGTCGGTGGCTGCTCAACTACCGGCCGCAGCCGTTGGCGGTCGGTGCCGAGATCAACCGGTTCGCCCAGCAGGTGGCGATGCTGCGGCCGCGGATGCCCGAGTGGCTGCGCGGTGACGACAAGGCGATCGTCGCCAAGGAGGCCGGCGAGTTCGTGGCGCAGGGCGTTCCGGAGGAGTTGGCCTACCGGGTGGCAACGGGGCTCTACCAGTACAGCCTGCTCGACGTCATCGACATCGCCGACATCATCGAGCGGGATCCGGTCGAGGTCGCCGACGCCTACTTCGCGCTGATGGATCACCTCAGCGCCGACGGCCTGCTCACCGCGGTGTCCCGGCTCGGGCGCGACGACCGGTGGCATTCGCTGGCGCGTTTGGCCATTCGCGACGATATCTACGGGTCGCTGCGCGCGTTGTGCTTCGACGTGATGGCGGTCGGTGAACCTGACGAGACCGGCGAGCAGAAGATCGAGGAGTGGGAGATGACCAACAGCTCCCGCGTGACACGTGCCCGCCGCACGCTGACCGAGATATACCAAGATGAGGATCAGGACATCGCGACGCTCTCGGTCGCGGCACGTCAGATTCGCAGCATGACTCGAACGAGCGGAACGGGAACGACTGGGTGACACAGAGTATTTCGGGGCCGAAGGTGCCAGGCTTCATCGCACCGGTGCACGTGCGTTGGTCGGACATCGACATGTACCAGCACATCAACCACGCGACCATGGTGACCATCCTGGAAGAGGCCCGGATACCGTTCCTGCGTGAGCCGTTCGGTGAAGAGATCACCACCATCGGGCTGCTCATCGCCGAGGTGAACATCGTCTACAAAGGTCAACTGCGGCTCGTGGATTCACCGCTGCAGGTGACGATGTGGTCCAAGCGGGTGCGGGCCGTGGACTTCAACATCGGGTATGAGGTCCGCTCGGTCGCCGCCCCGCCGGACAGCAAGCCCGCGGTGATCGCCGAAACCCAATTGGCCGCGGTGCACATCGAAGAGCAACGGCTGCAGCGGTTGTCGCAGGCGCAACGCGAGTACCTGCAGCGCTATCTGCGATGACCATCCCGGAACGCGGGCTGTGGCTCGACGATCCACGGCATCGCGACGACCTGGCCACGTTCGTCGACCGTGCGCTTCGGCTCGACGACGCGACGGTGGTCCGGCTGCGCGAACGGGACGGGGGACTGGTGGTCGCTTGGGCGGCAACCGGATTCGATGTGCTGGCCAGTCGCGTGGTGGCAGGTGCGGTACGCCCGGCCGATCTGTCTGCGGGGGCCGACGCCCTCGCGTCGGGGTTGTCGTCGGTCGGCGGTGGATATGTCGACACGGGCTTCGCGATGGATTCGGCGTGGCGCGGCGGGCTGCCGCCCGAGTCCGGATTCGTCCATCTCGACGACATTCCGGCGCGCGTGATGCTCGACCTCGCACAACAGGGCTTGGCGCTCGCCCGCGAACACAGCAGCGCACACGGACCACCGGCTTCGCTGCTGGATCAGGAAGTGATCGCGGTCAGCGCCGAGGAGGTGTCGGTCGGCATCCCGATGCGCTGCGTATTCGCTTTGACCGCAATGGGTTTCCTGCCCAACTCGGGCGACGATGTCAGCGCCGACGAGATCGTGCGCGTACGCGTGCATCCGTTGTGGCTGCGGATCGACGCCCGGTTCGGGTCGGTGTACCGCCGCCGCGGCAACCCCGCGGTGGTCCTGGGCTGATTTTCTCTCGCGAACAGACGCGTAGGTACCCCGGAAAGCGCGTTCCGGGGTACCGGCGCGTCTGCTCGCGGGAAAGGGTGATGGGAACTAGACCACCCATACGGCGGTGTCGGGGCCCAGCATGCCGTCGGCGAGCGGCCCGCTGGCCAGCAGCACCGTGCCTGCGGGCAGTGGTACGGGCTCGTCTCCGGCATTGAGGGCGCACACCAGCCCGCCCGGCAGTCGGTAGGTCGACTGGTCGAGCCACTCGATGCCGTCGCCGCCGAATTCGCCACGGCTGCTGCGCAGTTCGAGGGCACGGCGGTAGAACGTCAGCGTCGACGCGGCGTCAGCGAGTTGGCGCTCGACCGTCAACGCGGCCCAGTCGGCGGGCATCGGCAGCCAGGTGTCGGCCGTGGCGGAGAACCCGAACGGCGGCGCCTCGCCCGACCACGGCAGCGGTACGCGGCAGCCGTCGCGGCCGCGCTCGGTGTGCCCCGAGCGCTCCCACACCGGATCCTGCAGCACCGCGTCGGGCAGGTCGACGTTGGGCAGGCCGAGTTCCTCACCGTTGTAGATGAACACCGCACCGGGCAGCGCCAGCATCACCAGGGCCATCGCGCGGGCCCTTGCCAGGCCGCGTGCGCCGCCGCCGTAGCGCGTGACCTCGCGCACCACATCGTGATTGGACAGCGTCCAGGTGGGTGTCGCGCCGGCCAAAGTCGCTGCGGCCATGGCATTGTCGATCGCCTCGTGAATCTCGGTGGCGTCGAACTCAGCCTGGACGAGCCGGAAGTTGAAGCCCAGGTGCAGTTCGTCCGGGCGCAGATATTTGGCGAACTGTTCGTTGCCGTGCACCCACACCTCGCCGACGGCCACGCTGTCGGGATAGTCGTCGAGCACGCCTCGGATGAACCGGTGGATCTCGTGCACCTCGGCGTTGTCGAAGCGCGGGTCGTCGTCGCTGTTGCGCAGCAGTGCGGTGTCGGTGACGGTCATGTCCGGCAGGTCGGGTGGCTTGGCCATGCCGTGCGCGACGTCGATCCGGAAGCCGTCGATCCCGCGGTCCAGCCAGAACCGCAGCGTCTTCTCCAGATCCTCGAACACCTCGGGGTTGTCCCAGTTGAGGTCTGGCTGTCCGGGGTCGAACAGGTGCAGGTACCACTCGTCGTCGCCCACGTGCGTCCACGCCGGCCCGCCGAACACCGACACCCAGTTGTTGGGCGGCTTGCCGTCACGCCCCGTGCGGAAGATGTAGCGGTCACGGCGGCGTGGGTCGGCCAGGGCCTCGACGAACCACGGATGCGCCGAACTGGTGTGATTGGGGACCAGATCCATGGTCACCCTGATGCCGCGGGCGTGGGCGGCGTCGACGAGCCGGTCGAGGGCGTCGATGCCGCCGAACAACGGATCCACGTCGCGCGGGTCTGCGACGTCGTAGCCGTGATCGGCCATGGGCGACACCATCACCGGGTTGAGCCAGATTGCGTTGACGCCGAGCCGGACCAGGTGATCGAGATGGGCCGTCACGCCGTCCAGATCACCGACGCCGTCACCGTCGCTGTCGGCGAACGAGCGCGGGTAGACCTGGTAGAAGACTGCGCGTGACCACCACCGCGTCATGTCAGAACGCCGAGTTCACCATCGAGTCGGCCGCCATCTCCAGGTAGTTCAGCAGCGCCCGCCGATGCTCGTCGTCGAGTGTCTGCGAATCGATCGACGCCACCGCCGTGTGCATGCAGCGCAGCCACGCGTCGCGTTCCAGGAAGCCGATCCGGAACGGGGCGTGCCGCATGCGTAGCCGGGGGTGGCCGCGTTGGTCGGAGTACGTGCGCGGCCCGCCCCAGTACTGCTCGAGGAACATCCGAAGGCGTTCCTCGGCGCCGTCGATGTCGTCCTCGGGGTAGAGCGGCAGCAGGATCTCGTCCTCACGGACCAACTGGTAGAACCGCGACACGATGGCGTGGAACGTGTCGTGGCCGCCGACTTCGTCGTAGAAGGATCGCTGCGCCTGCGTCACGTCTCCATTGTGGCCGATCCTGCGGGCGCGCTCCTCACGGGCGGTGTCGTCACCTGCTGTTCATTCGACTGACCTGCGAACACCCGAAGAATTATCGTGCGCTCCCCGCGGATCCGTGGTGGACTGTGTCTCCGGAGGCTCTATGGCGCACAGCAAAAAAAGCCATACACGACGGACCGGTCACGGAACCGGCCCATCGGGGCCGCACGCGCCGAATCGCCCCCTGCACAGCGTGGAGCCGCTGCCGCAGACCGCGCACGAGCCGTCGATCTGGGGCCGCAGGCGGGTGCTGTTGCTGAACTCGACCTACGAGCCGTTGACGGCGCTGCCATTGCGGCGCGCGGTGATCATGCTGATGTGCGGGAAGGCCGACGTCGTGCACGACGATCCGGCGGGCCCGCTCATCCACTCCGCGACCCGCACCATCGCGGTGCCCTCGGTGATCCGGCTCCGCACCTACGTTCGGGTGCCGTACCGGGCCAGGATCCCCATGACGCGTGCCGCCCTCATGCACCGGGACCGGTTTCGCTGTGCCTACTGCGGCGGGCGGGCCGACACCGTCGATCACGTGGTGCCGCGCAGCCGGGGCGGCGAGCATTCGTGGGAGAACTGCGTGGCTGCGTGCGGCGCGTGCAACCACCGCAAGGCCGACCGCCTGCTGGCGGAGCTCGGATGGACGTTGCGTGCGGTGCCGATGCCCCCAAAAGGCCAGCACTGGCGGTTGCTGTCGACCATCAAGGAGCTCGATCCGGCCTGGGTGCGCTATCTCGGAGAAGGCGCTGCGTGACGGAGTCTTTACTGTCGGCGCGCGGACGATGCGCGGCTGATACGGTTTGCGCGTGAGCACAGCACTTACTCATTCCCTCCTCGGAGGGGTTCCGCTGGTGTTGTTCGTGGTCCTGGCGTTGATCTACCTGACCCGCAAGGGGCCACATCCGGACACCTACAAGATGTCGGACCCGTGGACGCACGAGCCGATCCTGTGGGCCGCCGAAGAACCGGCCGACCATGGGCACGGCGGACACGATTCGCATGGAGTCACCATCGGAGGGGGCGCAAGTGGCAAGTGGTAGCCAAACGGGTGCGGTCGCGACTGTCGCGCCCGGTCACGTCGACCTGCCCTACGGGTATGCGCTGACGTCGAGCGGGCGGATTTCCGGGGTCACCGAGCCCGGTGAGCTCTCGGTGCACTACCCGTTCCCGACGATGGATCTCGTGGTCCTCGACGACGCGCTGAAGTACGGTTCGCGCGCGGCCAAGGCGCGTTTCGCGGTGTACATCGGCCCGCTGGGCGACGACACCGCTGCGACGGCGCGTGAGATTCTGGCAAAGGTGCCCACGCCGAACAACGCCGTGTTGCTCGCGGTCTCGCCCGATCAGCACGCCATCGAGGTGGTCTACGGGGCCGACGTCAAGGGGCGCGGCATCGAAGAGGCCGCCCCGCTGGGTGTCTCGGCAGCGGCCGCGTCGTTCAAGGAAGGCAATCTGATCGACGGTCTGATCAGCGCGGTGCGCGTGCTGTCGGCCGGCGTCTCGCCCGCCTAGCTTTTCACCGCGGCCGTGCGGGTCTGTTGCCCGACACCCGTGCGTGAAGTCCCGGTATTGAAGCGCTCAGCTTCGATACCGGGACTTTCGCGTTGGTGCGTCGATGCCCACCAGTGATTCACGAGCGTGCGCAGAATGCTGCCCGCGAGCGTGCGCTTCGCCGCGTGTCGCGGAGCAGACACGCACGCTCGCGGTGCAAGGGGACTAGCTCACGTCGAACGCGCGGGCCCGCAGTGACCGCTCCACGCCGGCGCGGCCTTCGAGCACCAGCCGGCGCAGCGCGGGCGGCACCTCGGGGTCGGACAGGAACGCGTCAGCCGCGTCCAAGCCGTTCTGGCTGATGTCCCACGACGGGTACAGCCCGATCACTACGGTCTGCGCGACCTCGCTCGACCGGCGTTCCCACACCCCGGAGATCGCCGCGAAGTAGCGCGTCGTGAACGGTGCCAGCAGTTCGGCCTGACCGGGCTGCACGAAACCACCGACGATCGCGCGCGTGGTGATGTTGGCCAGCGTGTCGTCCTCGATGACCTCTTCCCAGGCGGCCGACTTCACGACATCCTGGGGGCGGGCCGCCGATGCGGCCGCGGCCTGACGCTTGCCCGCCGCGGTCGGATCGCGCTCGGCCTCGGCATCGATGAACGGGGTTTCCGGACCATCGGCGTCGATCTGCCCGGAGCGCGCCAGCGCTGTGACGATCCGCCACCGCAGATCGGTGTCGATGACCAGGCCGGCCAGTCCCAACGACGACGGATCCTGGTCCAGCAGATCGCCCAGCAGCACCGCGTGGTGTGTCGAGAGCACCGACGTGGTCAGCGCATTGACGAACGCCAGCTGGTGGTCCGAGCCGGGCTCGGCGGCGCGGGCGAGTTCGACGAGCCGGTCGGCGAATGCCGGCCAGCCCTCGGTTGCGGCCCACTCCGGATCGGCATACGAGCTCAGTGCGGTCTGGGCCTGCAGCAGCAGGCGCTGGGCCACGCCGACCTCGGTCTCGGCGTGCACGCCGCCGGTCACGAGGGCCACGAAGTCGCGGGCCTTCATCTCGGCTTCGCGCGTCATCTCCCATGCGGCCGACCAGGCCAGGGTGCGGGGGAGCGGCTCGGCGATGTCGGCGATGCGGGTCAGCACCGTCGACAGCGACTCCGGATCCAGCCGCAGTGAGCAGTAGGTCAGGTCGTCATCGTTGACCAGGATGAGCTTGCCGCGTGGAATGCCCACCAGTGCGGGAACTTCCGTGACGGGGCCCTCGATGTCGAGTTCGACGCGGTGCACGCGGGTCAGCCTGCCGGAGCCGCTGTCGTCGTAGATGCCGACGGCCAGGCGGTGCACCCGGGTCTCGCCTGCGCCCGGCGCGGCGCCGGACTGCGTGATGGCGAACCGGGTGAACGCGCCGGACTCGTCGACGTCGAAATCCGCCCGCAGCGTGTTCAGCCCCGTGGTCTTGAGCCACTGCCTGCCCCAGCCCGAAAGGTCGCGGCCCGACGACTTCTCCAACGCGCCCAGCAGGTCGCCGAACGTGGCGTTGGCGAAGGCGTGGTCGCGGAAGTAGTCCCGCAGGCCGGCCAGGAACTGCTCGAGCCCGACGTAGGCCACGAGCTGCTTGAGCACCGAGGCGCCCTTGGCGTAGGTGATGCCGTCGAAGTTGACCTCGACGGCGGCGAGGTCGGGGATGTCGGCGGCCACCGGATGCGTCGAGGGCAGCTGGTCCTGCCGGTAGGCCCACGACTTCTCGACATTGGCGAACGTGGTCCATGCCGCGGTGTATTCGGTGGCCTCGGCCTGGCACAGCACCGACGCGAACGTCGCGAACGACTCGTTGAGCCACAGGTCGTCCCACCACTGCATGGTGACCAGGTCGCCGAACCACATGTGCGCCATCTCGTGCAGCACGGTCTCGGCGCGGCGCTCATAGGAGTAGCGGGTCACCTTGGAGCGGAAGACGTAGTCCTCCAGGAAGGTCACGGCGCCTGCGTTCTCCATGGCGCCCGCGTTGAACTCCGGGACGAACAACTGGTCGTACTTGCCGAACGCGTACGGGGTGCCGAAATTCTTGTGATAGAAGCCGAAGCCCTGCTTGGTCTCGGTGAACAGTCGCTCGGCGTCCATGTGCTCGGCGAGTGAGTTGCGGCAGAACAGGCCCAGCGGGATCTTGCCGTGATCGTCGGCGTATTCGTCACGCCACACCGCGTACGGCCCGGCGATCAACGCCACGAGGTAGGTGCTCATCTTCGGAGTGGTGGCGAACGTGTGCACGGCGGAGTCCACCGACACCGTCGCCCCGTTGGAGACGACCTCCCAGTGCGCCGGCGCCGTGACCTGGACGTCGAACGTCGCCTTGAGATCCGGCTGGTCGAAGCACGCGAACATCCGCTTGGCGTCCGCGGTCTCGAACTGCGAGTAGAGATACACCTCGTCGTCGACCGGGTCGACGAAGCGGTGCAGGCCCTCACCGGTGTTGGAGTACAGGCAGTCGGCGTCGATCACCACGACGTTGTGCTCGGCCAGGCCCTTCAACGGGATGCCGGTGGACTCGTCGTATTCGGAGACGTCGATCGACTGACCGTTGAGCGTCGCGCTGCGGATGCGCTCGGCGGCGAGATCGATGACGGTGTCGGCGCCGGGGAGGGCGTCGAACTCCACAGTCGTGGTGGAGCGGAATGTGCTCTCGCTCGGGTGCCCCTCGCCGTCGGTCAGGTCGAGAACGATGCGGTAATTGTCGACGGTGACCAGCGCGGCGCGCTCGACGGCCTGTTCGCGGGTGAGATTGGGAAGTGCCACCCGTCCAACCTAGTGGCTGGGCGTTCGGCGGGCTTCGGCTACTGGGGGAAGCCGGCCATTCCGGCGAGTCCGTTGAGGGCGCCGAGGTTGTTCAGGATCGATCCGTCACTGATCGACGACATCATCTGGGGGCAGTACATCTGGATCGCGATGCCCGTGAAGAACGACGCCATCTCGGGCGACATCCCGCTGTTACCGCGCATCTGGGACGCGACCGACGCGAAATTCTTCCCCGGCTCGACCAGCATCGGACACACGTCCTGCCCGAGTTGGACCGCCGCGCCCGGGTCGTTGTAGCCCACGCCCGCGCTGTTCAGCGCATCCAGGAACGAGTCGTCCACCGGGTCGGCCTGGGCCGGAGCGGCCAGCGCGAGGGCGGCCGCAGCGGCGCCGACGGCGGCGAGGATGGATCGAGCGGCCATATTCAGCTCCTCAGCTGTCACGCAGAACGCTTCACGCGCTCTGCTCACTTGGGCAACAGTGGTTGACGTTGGTCACATTGACAACACGATTCGGTAAAAGTTCGCACACTATGCGTTTCCTGTGGCGTTGCCGTGACCTCGACATGCCTATCGCACCGAACGTCAAGATGGTTACCGACTACGGGAACATACCGCGCAGGGAGCAGAGTTGTGCTGGACGGAGGACTGACCCGGCTCACATCGAGAGGACACGTTGATGGCTCAGAAGGATGTTGCAGGTTTCTGGTTCGACCCGCTGTGCCCGTGGTGCTGGATCACATCGCGCTGGATCCTCGAAGTCGAGAAGGTCCGCGACATCGAGGTGCAGTTCCACGTGATGAGCCTCGCGGTCCTCAACGAAGGGCGTGACCTCCCGGAGAACTACCAAGAACTCATGAAGCAGGCGTGGGGACCGGTCCGCGTGGCCATCGCGGCCGAGGAACTCAAGGGCCCCGAGATCCTCGGTCCGCTGTACACCGCGATGGGCACGCGAATCCACAACCAGGACAACAAGGATTTCGAGGCCGTCATCAGGGAGTCGCTGGAGGAGACCGGCCTGCCCGCCGAACTGGCCGAGGTCGCCACGTCGGACAAGTACGACGAGGCGCTGCGCAAGAGCCATCACGCGGGCATGGACGCGGTCGGCGACGACGTCGGCACCCCGACCATCCACGTCAACGGCGTCGCCTTCTTCGGCCCGGTGCTCTCGCGCATCCCGCGCGGTGAGGAAGCCGGCAAGCTCTGGGACGCCTCGGTGACCTTCGCGTCCTACCCGCATTTCTGGGAGCTCAAGCGCAGTCGCACCGAGGCGCCGGAATTCGACTGAGCGGATCTGGCCGTGCCGGCGTCAGCACGGTGCGGCGAAGGCCGGGTTGGTGCCGTATCGATGCAGCCCCTCCGCATCGAGGGTGACCCCCAGGCCGGCCCCGTCCGGCACGGCCAGCATTCCGTCGCTGTCGAGATCCCATCCGCCGCACACGAGTTCGTCGATGTAGGCCGATCCGGTCTTGTATTCGACGAGGTCGGTCGCGGCCAGCGCAGAGGCCAGGTGCAGATCGGCGGCCAGGCCTATCGCGGTGTTCCAGCCGTGCGGGATCAGCCGGATGCCGCGGTCCTGGGCAGCCCAGCCGATCCGGCGTGATTCGCTCAGGCCTCCGCCCTTGGTGGTGTCGGGCTGCACGATGTCGAAGGCGCCCGCATCGAGGAACGGCATGAACGCCTGACGCCGGGTCAGCACCTCACCGCCGCTGATCGGCACCTTGGAATGCCTTCTCAACTCGGCGAATCCGTCGACATCGTCGGGGGCCAGCGCCTCTTCGAACCATGCGACGCCATAGTCCGCCAGCATGTCCGCGGTGCGTTTGGCCCACGACAAGCCTCCGGGAAAGAACGCCTCAGAGCCGCCCGCGTCGACGGCCAGCAGTCGCTCGCCCACGGCTTCGCGGGCCGCGGCGACGGTGCGCTCGTCGGTTGCGGTGTCCACTCGGCCGAACTTCCACCAGCCGATCTTGAACGCGGTGAAGCCTTCGTCGACGAGCGCGGACAGGTTTTCGGTCATGATCGGCGCCTCGTCCATGAGCACCGATGCGTAGGGCCGCACCCGGTCCCGGTAACGGCCACCGAGCAGTCGCCCGACCGGTTGACCGAGGGCCTGGCCGGCCAGATCCCACAGCGCGATGTCGATCGCACTCGTGGCGTGCGTGAGTGAGCCGCCGCGCCCCATCCAGAACGCACTCTGGTGCAACGTCTCGGTGAGCCGCTCGGCCTCCAGCGCACTCTGCCCGATCAGTTGCGGCGCAAGCACATCCACGGCGGCAGCCACCAAACCCTCAGTGGTGAACGCACTACCGACCCCCACGTGCCCGCTGTCCGTGTGGACGGCGACCAGGGTGTGCACGACGTCGTCGGGACGCAGTTCGTTGGACCAACCGCCTTCTGGGGTGGCGCCGCGCAGGCCACACGTCTGAATGCCGCTGATTTTCATTGGTTTTGGTGCTCCTCGGATGGTGTTGATGCCGTGGACGTCACGGCCGGTGGGTGAGCATGCGACCCGGCCTGCGGCCGGTGTGCGTCGCGTCGCTGACGACGGGTACGCCGTTCACCCAGACGTGGCGGGCCGCGTCGGCGTATCGCTGCGGAAGACTCCAGGTGTCGGTGCGTTCGATGATCGCCGGATCGAACACGACGACGTCCGCGAACGCGCCGGTGCGCAGTTCGCCCCTGTCGGGCATGCCGAAATGCTCGGCGACCATGCCCGTCATCTTGTGGATCGCGGTCTCAAGTGACAGGGTGCCTGCCGGCACGTGGTGCGCGAGGTAGTGCGTATGCCCGTGGTAGAACAGCGGATTGCGCGTGCGGCCGGCGAGTGGACCGTGCCGGCACGTGGTGAACGCGTCGACCCCGAGCAGAAAGTGGTTGTGGGCGATCGCCTCGGCGAGGTGGCTCGGGGTGAACAACTCGCCGATCAACTGGACGCTGCCCATGTCGGCCCCGGCCGCGGTGAGGATGTCGAACAGACACTCCCACTCGTCGGCGCCGTGCTTCTCGGCGATCTCGGGAAACGACAGGCCTTCCCACTCGGGATGGGTCGCGCTGACGCCCAGGCGCACGCGGTGCCATTGGCCGCGGTGCACGAAGCGCCAGTAGCGGTCACTGTCGGCCCGCGCCTGATCCCGGATCTCGCGGTCGGCGAGCAGTGCGGCGGCCTCGACCGCGGGCCGCTCGGCCAGCCAGGCGGGCAGCAGCCCGGTGGCCATGCCGATGCCGTGGGGATAGGGCGTCATGTCGGCCAACACGTCGGTCCCGCGCCGGCGTTCGGTGACGACGCGTTCGGCGGCCCGCGCCCACGCGCCCGGCTGGGCTCCGGTGCCGTGGCGGACGTTGAGATGCGAGAGCTGGGCACGCACGCCGCCGCGTGTGACGACATCGAAGAATTCCGCGACCGCGGTGTCGAGATCTACATCGCGATTACGGATGTGGCTGGCGTACATACCGTCACGCCTGCCTGCGACGCGGGCCAGCGCGACGAGTTCCTCGGTCGAGGCGAAGCGTCCCGAGCCGTATTCGAGACCGCTGGAGAACCCGATCGCACCCGCGTCCATGGCTTCTTCGAGCAGGCGGGCCTGTTCCCGCAACTGGTCGGTGGCCTGGCACGCCGCAGAGCGGATCGCGGTGTGCCCGACGAACCACATGAGGTTCTGCGCTGTCCGGCCCGAGTGCACGTGTTGGACGAAGTCGCCGAAAGAGCGCCAGTCGACCGGGCCGTCGTAACCCATCGCGCGCAGGGCGCCCGCTGTCGCGTCGACGTCGGATTCTGCTGTCGGGGCGTGGGTGACGCCGCAGTTGCCGACCACTTCGGTGGTGACACCCTGGTGGATAGTGCTGAAGGCCTCGGGATTACCCAGCACCGACCAGTCACTGTGGCTGTGCGGGTCGATGAGCCCCGGCGTGACGACCATGCCGGTGCAGTCCAGCGTGGTGATCGCCCGGACATCGGACGCCAGCCCGACGAACGCGATGCGATCGGCGCGCAGGCCGACATCGGCCCGGCGCGCGGGTGCGCCTGTACCGTCGACGATCTGGGCGCCGGTCAGCAGGTAATCCAGGGCGGGCACGTCAGAGCACCTTGCTCAGGAACTCGCGGGTTCTGGCTTCCCGCGGTGTGGTGAAAAGCTCTGTCGGTACCGCGGTTTCGACGATGTTCCCCTTGTCCATGTAGATCACCCGATCGGAGACCTCGCGGGCGAATCCCATCTCATGCGTCACCACGACCATGGTCATTCCGTCGGCGGCGAGGTCTTTCATCACCGCGAGCACCTCTCCGACGATCTCGGGGTCCAGCGCCGAGGTGGGCTCGTCGAACAGCATGATCGTGGGGTCCATCGCCAGGGCGCGGGCGATGGCGACCCGTTGTTTCTGGCCACCCGACAACGAGTCCGGATAGACCTCTGCCTTGTCGGCCAGACCCACCCGGTCCAGCAGGGTGCGGGCCCGCGCCTCGGCGTCGTTCTGAGCCCTGCCGAGCACGCGCCGCGGTGCGAGTGAGATGTTGTCGATGACCGTCATGTGCGGGAACAGATTGAAGTGCTGGAACACCATGCCCACGTCGCGGCGCACCACGGCGAGATCCGCGGTCCGCTCCTGCGGCCCGAGCGTGTGACCGTTGATGACGATCCGGCCGTGCGAGGGTCGTTCCAGCCCGTTCATGCAGCGCAGCAGGGTGCTCTTGCCCGAACCGGAGGCGCCGATGATGCACACCACCTCACGCCGCGCGACATGGCACGAGACACCGTGTAGCACTTCGGTATTGCCGTAGCTCAGCCGCAGCCCGTCGACCTCGATCATTTCTTCGCTCCTGTGGTGAGGGTGAGGGTTTCGCCGACTTCGGGTGCCTTGACCCGGAATCCGAGCCGGCGCTCGTAGCGGCGCGCGAGCGCCGAGAGTGCGTAGCAGATGACGAAATAGCCGGCACCGACGATGAGGTAGGTGGTGATCGGATCGGCGGTCAGCGAGCTGACCACGTTGCCCGCCCTGGTCAGTTCGATCAGGCCGATCACCGCGACCAGCGAGCTGTCCTTGATCAGCACCACCAGGAACCCGACACCGGGTGGCACGACGACCCGCGCCGCCTGCGGCAGGATCACCCGGCGCATGCGCTGTGCGTAGGTAAGCCCGAGCGCCTCGGCCGCCTCGAACTGCCCGCGGGGCACCGCCTGGATGCTGCCGCGTACCAGTTCGCCGATGTAGGCCGACGCGAACACCGACAATGCGATGACGGCGGCCCAGTACTCCGAGAGGCTGGTGCCGGGGGCCAGCAGCGGAATCCCGAAGTAGACGAAGAAGATCACCAGCAGCACCGGCACGCCACGGATCACGGCTACGTACAGGGCAGCCGCCCAGCGCAGGGCGCGGACCGTCCCGGTCGACATCAACCCGATGATGATGCCCAGCACGCCTCCGAAAAGGACTGAGAGAGCGCAGATTTGTACGGTCACCAGGGCGCCCTGCCAGAGCAGTGCCAGGTGCTGGGTACCGAGTCCTTCGAACATCACGCCACCTTCCACTTGATCAGTCGGGTTTCGGCGAGACGCGATGTGGTCGCGATGAGGAGTGCGACGCTGAAGTACAGCAGGCCGCCGACGGTGAAGGCCTCGATGGTGCGGAAGGTGGTCGACGTGATCCCCATCATCACGTGCATCAGATCCGGCAGTGAGACCACCGAGGTGATCGACGAGGCCAGGAACAGCAGGATGGTCTGGTTGGTGATGGCGGGCAGGACATTTCGCATCGCCGGAGGAAACATGACCCGCCAGAACGTATCCCGCGGGCTGAGGCCGAGCGCAGCGCCGGCTTCGCGCAGTCCCGTGGGCACGGACTGAAACCCGGCGCGGTAGATCTCGGCCATATATGCCGCGTTGTTGATGCTCAGCGTGAGGATGCCCGCTGCGACCGGATCGAGGTTCACGCCGGCCTGCGGCAGCGCGAAGTACACCAGATAGAGCTGCAGCAGCAGTGGGGTGTTGCGGATGATCTCGATGTAGGTGCTCGACGCGACGCGCACTACCGCCGGGCGTGCGGTGCGCCCGACATAGAGCAGGATGCCGAAGGCGCCACCGGCGACGGTTGCGGCCAGGCTCACTGCGATGCTGACCGCGAGGCCTTTGGCCAACGGGCCGAGATATGGAACGAGGTCGCCATAGTAGAGCTGCATGGTGTGTCCTGAATTGATCTGGCGTGCAGCTGGTTACTTGATGAGCTCAGGGACGTCCATGCCGAGCCACTTGTTGTAGGACTCGTTGGCGGCCTTGCTGATGTTGTAGTTGAGGATGAAGTTGTTCAGGTAGTTCAGCCAGACTTGGTCGCCCATCTTGACCCCGAAGGACACGAAGGACGGCGCGAGCGGGGGAGCATCGAGGACACGTACCGCAGCGCCTTCGCTGGCACGGATGCCTGCGACCACGGCGGTGCTCTCCATCAGTGCGTCGACTTTTCCGCTGCGCAGCGCCTGGATCGAGTCGGCGACGGCTTCGAAAAGGTTGGGTTTGGCCTCGGGGAATTCGTTTTCCAGGATCGTGGCAGGCACGCTGCCGCGCGTCGCGGCGACGGTGCGCCCTGCGAGGTCGGCGTAGTCGTGGATCGGGCTGTTGGCGGGTACGACGACGAGCTGTCCTTCGGACGCATACGGCCGGGTGAGGGCGACCACCTGGGCACGTTCGTCGAGGTTGGTCAGGGCGGCGATGATGACGTCGGCTTTTCCGGTCTCCAGCATGGGGATTCGGCTGGCGTTTGTGGTGCTGACGAATTCGACTTGGGCGCCGAGCGAATCGGCGAGCGCCCTGGCCTTGTCGATGTCGAAGCCCTGGTATTCCCCGGAGCTGTTCATCACGCCGTACGGCGGTGCGTCGGCGAAGACGCCGATCGTCACTTTCTTGGAACTCAGCACCTTCGACAAGACGCTGCCATGAGCCGTTCCTGCCTGGCCGGACGATGTGCAACCGGCCAGCACCACCGCCGTGGCTGCCAGCGCGACGAACGCCGCGCGGATCCGTGTGCGCATGAGTTTCCTTTGTTCAGAGGGTGATTCGGCTTCCGAGAGGGCGGAGGGGCCACTCGGCTGGAGTAAATCAGAGATTATCTATAATCTGTAATCTACGCAACAGGCTGACGCTGGCGAAGTCCGGAAGGCTGATCGGCAGGCCGCGCTGCATAGGATTGGCGCCATCGGGCGACCCTTGTGAAGGGAGAAGGACGATTGACGGAGGATCGTTGACCAAGTCCGTGGAACCTCTGGCTACCGCCGCCCCGTTACCGTCGTCGCGGCGGCATCAGATCGCGGACTGGCTGCGTGAGCAGATCGTGAAGGGTGCGCTACCGCCGGGCTCGCAGCTCAAACAGGATGTGCTGGCCGCGCACCTCGGTGCCAGTCCGGGCCCCGTGCGGGAAGCGCTGCGGCAGCTGGAAAGTGAAGGGCTGGTCCACCACATCCCCAACCGCGGGGCCTTCGTGGCGACCGTGAGTGCCGAAGAGTTGCTGGGTGTGTTGCTCCCGGTCCGGCTCGCCATCGAGCAGTTCGCGGTCGAGGCGGCCTGCGCCGACCCCGCAGTGCTGGCCGAGCTCGAGCGCCTGGTGGCGCTCATGGACAGGGCCGCGGGCGACGATGATCTCGAGCAGCTCAACGATCTCGACGTGCTGTTTCACGAGACGATCGTCAAGAGCGCGAGATCCGAACACGCCATGCAGCTGTGGGCCAGCGTGCAGCCACGCATCCGGATGCAGATCTATCGCCTCGCGAAGCGTCATGAAAGTCCGTTCGCGATCCCCGACGAACACCGTGCGCTGCTCGAGGCGATCCGGGCCGGCGGCCCCGACGGGCGTCGCTCGGCCCTCGACACCCATATCGTCGCCAGCGCCAGGGAGTTGCTCGCCGTCGCCGAGCCTGAGTAGGCGCCGGGGAATTGCGGCTCAACCTCTGTGTTCGGCTTGCGTTACACCGTCGTTCACGCCACGGTGTACGCATGACAGTGGTTGACGCCGCATGACGGCGGCCGAGCCGAGCACCGACGGTACCTATCGCGATCGGATCGCGGCCGTCGAACCGGGTGGCAACGAGTTCATCGCAGAGGCCGACCGGCACGGCAAGCCAAGCCAGTTGTTCTGGACCTGGACCTCGCCCAACCTGGAGTTCGCCACGATCTTCCTGGGCGTGCTCGCGGTCGCCGTCTACGGCATGACCTTCTGGCAGGCGGTGGCCGGCATGGCGCTGGGCACCGGGCTCGGCGCCGTTGCGCACTACTTCCTCTCCAAACGCGGTCCGCGGCACGGCGTCCCGCAGATGGTGCTGGGCCGGCTGCCCTTCGGGTTCAAGGGCAACGCGGTGCCGTCGCTGTTGATGACGGTGACGGCGGGCATCGGATGGTTCGCGACCAACAGCGTCAGCGGAGCATTCGCGCTGTCGAGCCTCGCCGGGGTGGCGCCCGTGCTCGCGCTGGTGTTGGTCGTCGTGGTCCAGACCGCGCTCGCAGTGTTCGGCCACAACCTCGTGCAGGCCTTCGAGCGGTGGGCCTTCCCGGTGCTGGCGGTGATCTTCGCGATCACGTCGGTGGTGATCCTGAGCAAGGCCGACCTGGGCGCCCCGGCCGTCGCCGGAGGCGTCGGTGGCATGGGCGGTTTTCTGCTCACGGTCGGCACCGCGTTCGGGTACGTCGCAGGCTGGGCGCCGTACGCCGCGGACTTCACGCGTTATCTGCCGAGTTCGGAGTCGGGCCCGCGGACGGGCTTCTTCGCGGCGGCCGGGCTGTTCGTCTCATGTCTGCTGTTGCAAGTGGTCGGGGCCGCATCGGTGACCATCGGGCCGGCAGTGTCGGACAACCCGACCGCGGCGTTCACCGCCGAGCTGGCGCCCTGGCTGGCCAACCTGACCCTACTGGCCATCGCGATCGGGGCAATCGCCGCCAACGCCATCAACATCTATTCCGGCGCAATGGCTTTCGTGACCATCGGGGTCAAGCTGCCGCACCACGTGGCACGCGCCCTCGCCACGGTGTTCTTCGGCGTCGTCGGGTTTCTCATCGCCTGGTGGGCCCTGGCCGACGCCGCGGCAAGCTACGAGGCCTTCCTGCTGATCATCGCCTACTGGATCGGGCCGTGGCTGGGCGTGGTGTTCGCCGACCAGTACCTGCGCGGCGACCAGCCTGTCGCGCACTTTCTCTACGACCGGTCCTACACCAACTGGCCCGGGCTGGTGTCGTTCCTGATCGGCCTGGTGGTGTCGGTGACGTTGTTCTGCAACCAGGCGAAGTTCGTCGGATTCATCGCACGGGAGGTGCCCCAGTTGGGTGACATCACGTTCTTCGTCGGCTTCCTCATCGCGGGTGGCTGTTACCTGGTGTTGTGCCGGTCCAAGCTCGCGGCCGAGCGGGCGGTGACGGCATGACACCCGAACAGATGCTGGAGGTCGCGGTCGACGAAGCGCGAAAAGGGCTGGCCGAGGGCGGCATTCCGATCGGTGCCGCGCTGTTCAGCGCCGACGGCACGCTGCTCGGCAGCGGTCACAACCGGAGGGTGCAGAACGACGACCCGTCGATCCACGCCGAGACCGACGCCTTCCGGGCCGCCGGCCGCCAGCGCGGGTACCGCTCCACCGTCATGGTGACCACGCTCTCGCCGTGCTGGTACTGCAGCGGCCTGGTGCGCCAGTTCAACATCGGGGCCGTGGTGATCGGGGAGAGCCGCACGTTCACCGGCGGCCACGATTGGCTCGCTGAACACGGTGTGGCGGTTACGCTGCTGGACGACGAGCGGTGCGTGGCGATGATGGAGGAATTCATCGCTGAACGGCCTGACCTGTGGGCGGAGGATATCGGCGAATGAGTGCCATTGCGACAGTTGACATCTCCCGGTGGTATGCGGGCGGTGCTGATGCCGAGGCGGTGGCGGCCGAGGTCGATGCGGGCTTGCAGCGGGCCGGCTTCATCGTCGTCACGGGCCACGGCGTGGACCCTGACCTGGCGGCCCGGGTGCGTGCGGCGAGCCGGGAGTTCTTCGCGCTGCCCGACGAGGTCAAGCGGCGATATTCGGTTCCGGTCGGCGGGCACGGCTGGATCGGGCCGGGCGCGGAAGCCAACGGCTACGCCGAGGGCACCGAGACCCCGCCGGACCTGAAGGAGAGTTACAGCCTGGGGGCCGAGACCGCGACGGGTGACCCCGAGGTCGACCGCATCTGGTTCGCGCCCAACGTGTGGCCCACCGAGGTGCCTGCCCTGCAGCCCCTGGTCGAGGAGTACACCGCGGCGATGCGGAAACTCTCCGACGACCTGCTGGCGCTGTTCGCGCAGGCGCTGGGGCTGCCCGCCAATCCCTTTGAGGCGCTGGCAGATCGGCCCACCTGGACCATGAACATCAACCACTATCCGCCCGTCAGCGTGGTGGGCGAACCGGAACCAGGCCAGTTCCGCATCGGTCCGCACACCGACTTCGGCACGGTGACCATCCTCGACCGCGAGCCCGGCGCGGGTGGGCTGCAGGTCTACTCCGATCAGGAGGGCTGGGAGGACGCACCGTGGGAACCCGGATCGCTCACGGTCAACATCGGTGACCTGCTGGAGTACTGGAGCGGCCGACGGTGGCCGTCGGGGCGGCATCGCGTGCTGCCGCCGCAGCCGCACGCCCCGGAAGAAGATCTGGTGTCGCTGATCTACTTCTACGAGGCCAACCACGACGCGCTGGTCATTCCGTTGGAACCGCCGATCGGCAAGGTGTCGGGTCTGCAACCCGTGACGTCATCGGCGTTCATCAAGGAACGCCTCGACGCCATCACCGTCGGCTAGCTCGGTCTCGATCGCGTCCAGCTCGGCGAGTTGTGTTGGGTTGAGGCGGATCTCGCCGGCGGCCAGGTTCTGTTCCAGGTGTGCCACCGAAGTGGTGCCCGCGATCAGCAGGGTGTTGGGGGCGTGCGCCAACAGCCAGGCCAGCCCGACCTGCGCGCCCGTGGCACCCAGCTCGGCCGCGATGCGTTGCACCACGGCGTTTTCCGCGACCTTCGGAAAACCGGGGAAGCCCGACCCCAGCGGGAAGTAGGGCACCCAGGCGATCCCGTGCTCGGTGCACAGTGCCCGCTCGTCCTCGTGCGTGCGGTTGAGCAGGTTGTACGCGTTCTGCACGCAGACGATGCCGGCGGGCAGGGCGCGACGCAGGGTATCGGCGTCGACGGTGCTGATGCCGATCGCGCCGATCTTGCCCTCGTCGCGCAGCGCAATCATCTCGGCCAGCTGATCGTCCAGGTCGACGATCTGGTCGCCCGTGGCCGTGACGCCCGGGCCGATGTCGGCGCGCCGCAGGTTCACCACGGGAATCTGCTCGAGGCCGAGACCGGCGAGATCCAGTTCGACGGCAGCGCGCAGGTCGGCCGGATGCTGCGCCAGGGCCAGCGGAATCGGTCCCGTCGCGGGCCGGGCCCCGACCTTGCTCACGATCACCAGATCGTCGGCGTACGGCGCGAGCGCGTCGCGGATGCGCCGGTTCACCACCCCGTGGTCGTAGAACGACGCGGTGTCGATGTGGTTGACGCCGTGCTCGACCGCCCGCCGCAGCACGGCCGCCGCGTCGTGCTGCGGGAGTTGGCGCCCGAGACCCATGGCGCCGTAGCCGATGCGGGCCACGGTGTGCTCGCCGAGCGTGCCGGTGCCGCCTGGGGGTGATGAGGTCATGGTGCGCTCCTGGGGATGCGATACTCGAAACCGATGCGGAGGAACCTCCGCTTCTGCTACGCTAGCAAAACGGAGGAGCCTCCGCTATGGCCGAACGGGCCGACGCGCGCCGGAACCGGGAACGGCTGCTCGCGAGCGCCGCCGCGGCGTTCGCCGCAGCCGACGGGCCCGTGTCGCTGGAAGCCATCGCGCGCGACGCCGGCGTCGGCATCGGCACGCTCTACCGGCACTTCCCGAATCGGGAGGCCCTCGTCGAGGCCGTGTACTCCGCCGAACTCGCAGAAGTGGCGGCATCGGCCGTCGAGTTGCTGGACCGTCACCCGCCGGTGATCGCCCTGCGCCGATGGATGGACCGCTACGCGGCGTTCGTCGCGGCGAAGCGGGGGATGGCGGAATCGCTGCAGGCGATGTTCGCGTCCGGTGTCGTGCAGCCGAGCCAGACCAGGGACAGCGTCTTCGGTGCGGTGACAACGCTGCTCGACGCGGGTGCCCAGGACGGCAGCCTGCGTGACGACGTCGGCGCCGACGACGTCGTCTCGAGCCTGATCGGGATCTTCCTCGCCAGCCGGTCGGCCGAGCAGGCTGCGCGCCTGCTCGACCTCCTGGTGGACGGTCTGGTGACGAAACGCTGACCGGCTAGGGTTACCGGCATGCGCGTCTACATCGGTGCCGACCACGCCGGATTCGAGTTCAAGAAGACCATCATCGAGCACCTCAAGAAGACCGGCCACGAGCCGGTCGACTGCGGTGCGTACACGTACGACGCCGATGACGACTACCCGGCGTTCTGCATCGACACGGCCATCAAGACCGTCGCCGATCCGGGCAGCCTCGGCATCGTGCTCGGCGGCTCGGGCAACGGTGAGCAGATCGCCGCGAACAAGGTGCCGGGCGCCCGCTGTGCCCTGGCTTGGAGTGTCGAGACCGCCAAACTCGCCCGCGAGCACAACAACGCGCAATTGATGGGCCTCGGCGGGCGCATGCACACCGAGGAGGAGGCGCTGGCCATCGTCGACGCGTTCTTGTCGACGCCGTGGTCGGAGGCCGAACGGCACCAGCGTCGCATCGACATCATGGCCGAGTACGAAAAGGACCACGTGGCCCCGCCCGTCCCGGGCGCACCTGCCTAACCATGCCCGAAGGGCACACGCTGCACCGGTTGGCGCGGCTGCACCAACGCCGGTTCGGCCGCGCCCCGGTGATCGTGTCGAGCCCGCAGGGCCGGTTCGCCGATGGCGCGGCGGACGTGAACGGGCGGGTGCTGAAGAAGGCCGACGCATGGGGCAAGCACCTGTTCCACCATTACGACGGCGGCCGCGTCGTGCACATCCACCTCGGGCTGTACGGAACCTTCACCGAGGCGCCGGTCCCGCTGCCGCTGCCGGTCGGCCAGGTCCGTATGCGCATGGTCGGCGCGGAATACGGCACGGACCTGCGCGGCCCCACGGTGTGTGAGGTGCTCGCCGAGTCCGAGATCCCCGACGTCGTCGCCAAACTGGGTGCCGACCCGTTGCGCGGCGATGCCGACCCAGGGCTGGCGTGGAAACGAATCAACAAGTCCCGCAGGCCCATCGGTGCGCTGCTGATGGATCAGTCGGTGATCGCCGGGGTCGGCAACGTGTACCGCAGCGAACTGCTGTTCCGGCATCGCATCGATCCGTATCGGCCCGGAACTCTGATCGACGAGGCCGAGTTCGACGCGATGTGGGCCGATCTCGTCGCGTTGATGAAGGTCGGGGTGCGGCGCGGCAAGATCGTCGTGGTCCGGCCCGAGCACGATCACGGGGCGCCGGCCTATGGACCCGGCCGGCCCCGCACCTACGTCTACCGCCGGGCAGGCGAGGCGTGCCGGATATGCGGGACGAAGGTGCTCACGGCGGAACTGGAAGGCCGAAACCTGTTCTGGTGCCCCAGCTGCCAGACTTAGGCGCCGCGCAACACGCCCCGACATGAGGATCGCCGGGTTTGCCGGGACAATCATGGGGTGGAATTGATCCTCGTCGTTGTCGGAGCCATCATCGTCACAGCTATCGCGCATCGGCGTGGGATGGAACCCGCCCTGATCATCGTCGTGGTCGGCATCGCGGTGTCGTTCATGCCGGATTTCGAGCCGCCGGAAATGGATTCGCACATCCTGCTGACGGTCGTGCTGCCGCCGCTGCTGTACTCCGCGGCGCTGGACTTCTCGTTTCCGACGTTCCTGCGCAACATCCGACCCATCCTCGGCCTCGGGGTCGGGCTCGTGGTGGTCAGCGCGTTCACGGTTGCCGCGGTCTCGGCGTGGCTCGTGGTGGTGCCGTTGACCTTTGGCGTGGCGCTGGTTCTCGGCGCGATCGTGGCACCACCCGACGCGGTCACCGCTGTCGCGGTCGGACGCAAGCTCGGATTGCCCAAACGCGTTATGGCGATCCTCACCGGCGAGAGCCTGATCAACGACGCGGCCGCCCTGACGCTGTTCACCATCGCGGTCGCTCAGGTGGCAGGCACCCACACCTTCATCGAGAACCCGTTCTTGCTGTTCGGTTACAGCGCGGTGGTCGGACCGCTGGTCGGGGCGTTGCTCGGCTACGTGACGCTGTGGCTGCGCGAGCGCTTGGCCAACCCCGGGCTGGAAACCGTTCAGGGACTGCTGGTTCCGTTCGGCGCGTTCATCGCCGCCGAGGAGTTGCACGCGTCAGGCGTGCTGGCGGTCGTGGTCGCCGGGTTCGTGGTCGGCAACGGAACGCTCGGCGCCGGGTACCAGACCCGGCTGCAGGAGCGGTACGTGTGGAACTCGGTCGACGTGCTCTTGGAGGCGTTCGTGTTCGCCTACATCGGCCTGCACCTGCGGTTCGTGCTCGAGGATCTGCGCGAGGCACACGAATCGTTGGCCGAGGTGGCGGTGGCCTCGGCGATCGTGTTGCTGATCGTGCTGGCCATCCGGCCACTCTCGGTTTTCCTGATGTTCGGCCGCAACAAGCTGTTTCAGCATGTCGAGGCGAAACTCAGCGTCCCCGCACCCGAACGGGGCGGGCGCGGTGCGCTCGGTACGAAAGCGAAAAACAAGCCGCTGGGAAAGTGGCGGTCCAAGATCGACCGCCGGTCGTTGTCGTGGCGCGAGAACGTCGTGGTGTCGTGGACCGGGATGCGGGGTGTGGTGACGCTGGCGGCGGCCGCCGCGATCCCGGTCACCACGGCCAGTGGCGAACCGTTTCCCGAGCGCGCCACCATCCAGGCGATCGCCTTCGTGGTCAGCGTCGGCACGCTGCTGATCCAGGGCGGCAGCCTGCCGTGGCTGATCCGCCGCCTGCACCTGTCCCGGTTCTCCGATGACCACGCGTTCGACCGCGGTGAGGAACTCAAGGCCGAGCGCGTCGTGCACGACGCCGCCGAAGAGGTGCTGGGGGAGTTCCGGGCCAATCCGCCGGCGGGCATGAATCCCGAACTGATCGTCCAGATCTCCAACACCATCGCACGGCACTCGCAGGACGCCGACGAGATGCCCGATCCCGAGGCTCACACCAAGTTGGCCGGCGTGTTCTCCGCGCTCTACCGCGACGTGCTGGCCGCGCAGCGGGCGGCGCTCATCGCCGAACGCGACAACGGGAACATCGAAGACGAGGCCGTCCGCGCCATGCTCGAACGCCTCGACCTGCAGGAGGCGGGAGTGTCAGCGCGGCTGGAGAGCCGCCTCTAGTCCGTGCGGCGGGATCAGAAGTCGAAACCGCCGCCGAAATCGCCGCCGCCGAAGTCGAAGCCGCCACCGTCGGATCCGCCGCCGTCCCAGCCGCCGCCGGTGTCGACACCGCCCCAATCGCCACCGCCGTCGGCGCCACCGGCATCGGCGCCGGCGTCCTGGCCGGCCGAGAATCCGTCGGAATAGCCGTCACCGTAACCACTTTCGAAGCCCTGCGCGCCGTAGTCGACGCCGTGCATTCCGGAGAACAGAGCGTCGAACAGCAGCACGGAACCCAGGCCCCACGCGCCTGCGATGAGCGCGGGCTTCCACCACGGTTCGGAGTACCAGCCGGCCGGGACCGGGCGCCCGGCTACCCGGCCGCCGGGGTAGTAGTTGGGCGTGCGTTGCGACGGCGTCGGCGACGCCTCGATCTGCCTGCCCTCGAAGTCGATCTTGCGGTCCTCGGTGACCGCACCCGCCGAGCGTTGCCCGGCCAGCGATTCCAGCTCCGGGCCGGGATCCATGCCCATGGCGGTCCGGGCCGCACGCACGTAGTAGAGCCCCTCGATGGCGCTCTCCTTGGCCAGGGCGGCCTGTTTGGCCGTGGTCGCCTGGTCGATCTGTGACGACGCCGCGGTGTAGCGCTCGGAGGCGTCGGCGAGCGCTTGCTTGGACGCGTCGTCGCTGCCGGTCAGGTTGAGCACCTGGCCGCCGAGGCGTTCGATGACGCGGCGCGCGTCAGCCTTGGCGTCGGCCAGCGATTCGGCCGAGCGCCTGCCGTTGGCCTTCGACGAGCTGTACACGACGAACGCGATCGCGGCGACGACCAGGACGATGAGTACCAGCAAGAAGCTGTTCATGGCGTCCAGCGTACCTACAGGAAACCGCTGTTCCCGGTGCGTGAAGGACGCTCAGATTACGCCGAGAGCGGAGTACACCTCGTTGGACAACGCCACTGTGCGCGGGTCGGCGTTGCACTTGGTGGCGTCGAAGTAGTTCATCACGTACGCGTAGCCGATCCGGTGCTCCAGATCGACGAATGCGAACGAGCCACCCGACCCGCCGTGGCCGAACGTGCGCCGGTTGGGGCCGGCGACGCCGCGCTGGTTGAGCATGAAGCCGAGGCCCCAACCGTGGTCGGCCACGCGCGGTCCCAGCACCACGTCGGTGTCGAACCCGCCCTGCGAAACCCGGCACAGCTCCATGTGTTCGCGGCTGAGCAGCTTCTCCTGGGCGAGCGCGTTGTAGAACGTGGCCATGCCAAGCGCTGACACGTGCGCGTTGGTGCTGGGGAATTCCGCCGAGCGCCAGGCGTCGAGCGCGTGCACGCCGAGCTCGTCGTCGGGGACGAAGTTCATCGACACGGCAAACCCGGCCATCGGATGGTCGTCGAGCGCACCGGGCGGCTGCGACACCCCGTTGTCGGCCAGCACGCCGCGCACGGTGGGCTTGTTGATCATGTCCGCGCACCGGTGGTGTTCGGGAGCGGGCAGGCCGATGTGGACGTCGATGCCCATCGGCTCGGCGATCTCGGTGCGCAGATACTGCCCGAGAGTGCGGCCGGTCACGCGCCGCACGACCTCACCGAGGATGAACCCGAACGTCACCACGTGGTATCCCTGCGCGGTGTCCGGCGGCCACCACGGTTCGGCGGCGGCGATGCGCGCGCACACCGCGTCCCAGTCGGTCACCTCACGCCAGCCCATCGGTTCACGGGGCCCGATCACACCGGACCGGTGCCCGAGCACCATCGCGAGCGTGATGTCCTGTTTGCCGGCCTGCCCGAATTCGGGCCAGTAGCGCGCCACGGGCGCGTGCAGGTCGATCTCACCGCGGTCGGCAAGAAGATGCACGCACGAACTGGTCAGTCCCTTGGAACCGGAGAACACGCTGGCCAAGGTGTCGTGCCGCCACGGACGCGTGCGGTCGGCGTCGGCGTGGCCACCCCACAGGTTGACCACCAGCTCGCCTTCGACCCACACGGCAACCGCGGCACCGATCTCGCCGTGATCGGTGAAATTGCGTTCGAAAGCCGCGCCGACCCTGGCGAACTCCGGAGCGCATGTGCCCGCGATCGGGACGGCTGTGGCGCGCATGCTGCTCCTGGGGGTTCGGGTCGTGACCACCCGAATGTAGGGGCGTTACGGTCCTGCGGCTGTGGTTGCGAGTCGATCGGAAGCGATTCGAAACCGAGTCGTGACGCTCAACGGTAGCCGCGAATCACCAGATCCACGGAAAAGCGCCGTACATCGGGAAATTCTGGACGGCCGGCGGCGAGTCGTTGATCTGGGCGTTTCCAGGCGAGAAGCACTCGCTACCGGCGCTCGTCGACGTGCACCGCTGTGGGGCCGGAGCGATCTTCTGGCTGTCGGTCGGGTGGGTCGGTGTCGGGGCGGCCTGCGCAATGGGCGCCAGGGCGATCGACGCTGCCGCGGCGGCGGTCGCCGTCAACACAACTGGGCGGATCCTCATTTCCTTACCTCCATCGGGCGCGCCTGTGCGCCCTACCGGTTATGAACGGTCGGAACCTCGCCGAGCGGTGTGGGCCGGCTGCGGTTTCGCTGAAATCGGCTATCCCGAGCGCTCGCCCGTGAAGCAACTGCGGTACTCGCTGGGCGTGGTGCGCAGTTGCCGGACGAAGTGGTGCCGGAACGTGACGGGTGAGTCGAAGCCGACGCGCGTGGCGATCTGCTCGATGGACAGCGACGACGACTCCAGCAGTGCGAGGCTGGCCTGGATGCGTTGCCCGATGAGCCATTTGATCGGTGTGGTTCCGGTGGCCTTCGTGAACTGCCGCAGATAGCTCCGCCGGGACAGGGCCGAGCGGGCCGCGAGCTCGTCGAGCGTGATGGGGGAATCGAGATGGGCCAGCGCCCAAGCCATTCCGGCCGCGATGCGCCCGTCTGTCGTCGGTTCCGGGACCGGGCTTTCGATGTACTGCGCCTGCCCGCCCGCGCGGTGCGGTGCGACGACGAGGCGCCGCGCGACGTCGTTGGCGACCTGGGTGCCGTGGTCGGTGCGGACGATGTGCAGACACAGATCCAACCCTGCGGCGCATCCCGCGCTGGTGAGCACGTCGCCCTCGTCGACGTAGAGCGGGCCCGGGTCGACGACGATCTGAGGGTGGCGTCGCGCGAGTTGGTCGACGTAGATCCAATGCGTGGTGGCGCGCCTGCCGTCGAGCACTCCGGCGGCGGCCAACGCGAACGCGCCCGAGCAGATCGACACCAGGCGCGCCCCGCGATCCCGTGCGGAGCGGATGGCGTCGACCACGTCGGGTGACGGCGGTCTGGTCACATCCGGCACGCTGGGGATCACGACCGTGTCTGCGGTCGCCAGGTCGGCCAGCCCGTACGGCGTCGTCACCGTCGCGCCGCCGACCATCCGGAGCTCAGGCTGTTCGGCACACAGCCGGACCGAGTACCACGGCCGCGCGATGCCTGCCGAGAACTGCTCCGACAGCTCGGTGATGCCGAAGATCTCGGCGGCCAATCCGGACTCGAATCCCGACATGCCGTCATAGGCGAGGATCGCCACCGAATGCATGTCACTATCTTAACGAACATCGGCACCAGGGCCACTGTTGGTGGGCGCCCCAACGCGACAGCATCGAGGCATGCTGCATCAGAAGACCTCGTTGTGGACCCGCGCCCAGCGCTACTTGCCCGTGCGCTGCCTCGTTGCCTTCATCGCCGGAATCCACGCCGGCAACGGCATCGCGCACGGTGTCGTGCCCGCGCCCGAGTCACGTGCCCGCCGCACTGCCGATCGGCGCGGCCGAGCGACTTAAGAGAGTTATCCCCGATAGGGCTCACCGTTGTCAGGCGTAGTTTCGGTTGTTCTTCGCCGTTGACCGAAGCGCTCACCAATCGGCGGCTGATGACGGGGCCTTAGCCGGGCCAGCATCACTTGTCGGCAGCAAACCGGCACCCCATATGCTCACCGTCATGTCGCGCACCACCGCCCTTGCTGCTCTGATCGCCCTGGCACTCACCGGCTGCGGATCAACCGCAACCGAAAGCGCTCAGAGCGCCGCAGCCAGTCCGACGACAACGACGACACCTGCGCAGCCGAAGACCCTCGAGGCCGCAACGGCGGTGGCGCAAGAGTGGGCCGACCGTCGAGCGGCTAGCGACTACGCGGGCGTGTGGTTGTTGTTCAACGAGCAGGTTCGCGACGGTATCACCCAAGACGACTACGTGACCCTCAGCGCGACGTGTACGAGTTCCCTCGTTCAGATGCCGACGAAGGCAGTGCCTGTACGGCTCGACGGAGCCGATAAGGCGATCACCCGCCTTGAGGTGATGGGCTTCAAGATTCCGGCGGAACTTGAGTACCAAGACGGCCAGTGGCTACTACTTCCGACGCCAGAGTTCGCGGAAGACCTTGGTAAGCCGGTCCAACAGATCGTCGACGAACGCAAAGCGGAGGGAGATTGCGAGGCGGAATAGTGCTCTGGACGCGATGGCAGCTGCGCCGAGGTACGGGGAAAATGTTGTGCCGCTGTGGGGTTGAGGTGCGACTAGCTGGGTTTACCAGGCCATCATTTCGATGAGTTCGAGGTCGGTATCGAACGGGACGTGCATCCTGGAGTCCATTGCGGGCGTACCGTCAGGCAGCTCAGACTTCCGATACCACACGCTGACTCCTGGGGCCGTGCCCTCGTTGACGTGCTGGACCTTCAAGATCTTCATGCCGAAGTTGTAGCCATTTTCGTTGCCGCCGATCCACTGGCCGATATGGGTGTCATTGAGGTCGCGGGCCTTGAGGCGCACCACCCTGACGGCTGCCTTCGTTTCAGGTCCGGCGGATAGGACGTCGGCGATGTGCATCTCGACTTGCTCTTCCGGGAAAGATGTCAACCGAACCTCCGTTGGTCGTCGCACTGCTTCGGGGTCAGACTGCGGTCAAGCACTACTGCTGTACGTGTCCGCTCTCGAACCAACCAACCAGGTTGACCGCCAGCAGGACCGCCGATTCAGCCTCCTTCTGCGTGACGTCATCCGGCAGTGGGGACTGTGGCAGTCCCCCGTGGCGGTCGTACTGCCCGACCCAGAGCATCCGCATCATGCCAATCAGCACCTCATGAGTGGCAGCCCTGGGATCTTCGCGGAGATGGGGCAGATTGAATTGGCCGCCCTGTTCCATTCGACTGATGACCTTGCCGAGGGTGGGTCCTGGGTCGTTCGGGATGACCACGGGAGCACTAGCATCCTCGACCGCTTTTACGGCGAACCAGTACGCCTTCGACGGGTTGGGGTTGACTCCGAACGCGTCTTCCCACGCGATGGCAAGCCGTTTGCCGGCATTGGGCTTTTGGAACGCCGCTTCGGCAGCGGCCTTGACTCCCTGGGGTACTCGGCGGACAAGTCCGGACTTGCCCTGTCGGTCACCAATATCCCAAGCGGCTCCTGATTGGACGAGGATCTTTCCGAGCTCGTCAATCGCTCCGTTCCGGCGATAAAGTTGCGACGCGAGAAAGTCGACCAGCCGCCAGGTCAAAAGGTCTGGGCCCCGGACTGCGTTCTGGACGGCGTGAAAACTCTCGTCGGCGTACGGGCCACTGTCTGCGATTGAGATCTTCAGCACTCGTTCACATTCCCGCGCTAGGCGGGGATTGAAGATCCGAGTCATCTGCGTCGAGCCAGACGTCGAGAACCGATCGAAGATCCATGTCCACAGCGACCGGTAGAGGTAGTCCGGCACATCCTCGCGGAGCGCCGTGAACACCTCGACCTCTTCTTCTCCAAGTTCGAGAGGTGCCCACTGGTCGTCGGTCGTCGTCATTCTTCGAGTCCTTTTGTCCGCCTTTTGGCGGCATTTTTTTCAGGGCTCTGCAATCGAGCCCGACTGCCATTCACGGTAGACGAACGTCTGTTCGATGCAATGCGACACGCGGGTGCGGGGTGGCGTTGAGCTGAGCCGACGCAACACGGGTTACTCCCTGCTCAGGAGCCCCAATGGCAACACCGGGCTGAGGGCGTATCACCCCGATTCGGGGTACAGCCGGGGTACAAGAACTCAGTCCCTGGCGGGCCGCTACCGCGTCTCCGCAGGTAGCGCGTGGAGCGGGCGACGGGAATCGAACCCGCGTAGCTAGTTTGGAAGACTAGGGCTCTACCATTGAGCTACGCCCGCATGTGCAGCACCAGCACTGTACCGGCACGCCCCGAATCAAATCCAATTGAATGCTCCGTGTCGTCAGCACGTAGTATCTCGCGTGGTCCGTTCGCGGGTTTTGCCGCAGCGGATCGTCACGCCACACGGGGTGTAGCGCAGCTTGGTAGCGCATCCGCTTTGGGAGCGGAAGGCCGCAGGTTCAAATCCTGTCACCCCGACTCGCCCGCCAGTACGACAGAACTATCTAGGAGCAAGAACAGTGAAGAGCACGGTCGAGCAGTTGAGCCCCACGCGGGTGCGCATCAATGTGGAGGTGCCCTTCACCGAGCTTGAGCCCGATTTCGACCGCGCCTTCAAGGAGCTGGCCAAGCAGGTCCGGCTGCCCGGCTTCCGGCCCGGCAAGGCCCCGCGCAAGCTGCTGGAGGCCCGCATCGGCCGCGGCGCGGTGCTGGAGCAGGTCGTCAACGACGCGCTGCCGAGCCGCTACAGCGAGGCCGTCACGGCCTCCGACGTCAAGCCGCTGGGCCAGCCCGAGATCGAGGTGACCAAGCTGGAGGACGGCCAGGAGCTGGCGTTCACCGCCGAGGTCGACGTTCGTCCCGAGATCACGCTGCCCGACCTGGAGTCGCTGAAGATCACGGTCGACCCGATCGAGGTGACCGACGAGGAGGTCGACGCCGAGCTGCAGTCGCTGCGCGCGCGCTTCGGCACCCTGACCGGCGTCGAGCGCGGGGCCCAGGAGGGGGACTTCGTCTCGATCGACCTGTCGGCCACAGTCGACGGCGAAGAGGTTCCCGAGGCCGCCACCGAAGGCTTGTCGCACGAGGTCGGTTCCGGTCAGCTGATCGAGGGTCTCGACGACGCCATCAAGGGACTGAAGGCCGGCGAGTCGAAGGTGTTCACCACCAAGCTCGCCGCCGGTGAGCACGCTGGCAAGGACGCCGAGGTGACCGTGACCGTCAAGTCGGTCAAGGAGCGCGAGCTGCCCGAGCCGGATGACGAATTCGCCCAGCTGGCAAGCGAATTCGACACGTTCGAGGAGCTCAAGGAAAACCTCACCGATCAGGTGCGGCGCGCCAAGAGCGTGCAGCAGGCCGAGCAGATCCGCGACAAGGCGATCGAGGAACTGCTCGAGCAGACCGAGGTGCCGCTGCCCGAGAAGATCGTGCAGGCCCAGATCGACGAGACCCTGCACAACGCGATCCACGGTCTCGACCACGACGAGGACAAGTTCAACGAGGCGCTGACCGAACAGGGCAGCAGCCGCGAGGAATTCGACGCCGACAACAAGTCCAACGCCGAGAAGGCCGTCAAGACCCAGCTGCTGATGGACGCGGTCGCCGACAAGCTCGACATCCAGGTCGGCCAGAACGACCTCACCGAGCGGCTCGTGCTGATGTCGCGTCAGTACGGCATCGAGCCCCAGCAGCTGATCCAGATCCTGTCGCAGAACAACCAGCTGCCCGCGATGTTCGCCGATGTCCGGCGCGGGCTGACCATCGCCGCGGTGGTCCACGCCGCGACCGTCAGCGACACCGACGGCACTGTGATCGACACCACCGAGTTCTTCGGCCCGCCGGCATCCGAGCAGGCCGACGAGGTTGCCGAGGCCGGTGACGACGAGGCCGCCGACGCCGATGAGTCGGACGACACCGCGTCCAAGTGACGCTGTGAGCGAACGCGCCCGTGTACGGGAGTGCACGGCCGCCCGGAGTGGTTAGTGTCGTCGTAGAACCAATGCGTTTACCAAAGACGTAGAAGAAAGCAGGTATCCAGTCGTGACTGACATGCGTGGCGCCGGGCAGGGGCTCAACCTTGTCGACTCGGTGTATGAGCGACTGCTCTCCGAGCGCATCATCTTCCTGGGTTCCCAAGTGGACGACGACATCGCCAACCGGCTGTGCGCGCAGATTCTGCTGCTGTCGGCGGAGGATCCGACCAAGGACATCCATCTCTACATCAACTCGCCCGGCGGCTCGATCAGCGCCGGCATGGCGATCTACGACACCATGGTGCTGGCGCCGTGCGACATCGCCACCTACGCAATGGGTATGGCGGCCTCGATGGGTGAGTTCCTGCTCGCCGCGGGCACCAAGGGCAAGCGGTACGCGTTGCCGCACGCGCGGATCCTGATGCACCAGCCGCTCGGCGGCGTGACGGGCAGCGCGGCCGACATCGCCATCCAGGCCGAGCAGTTCGCGGTCATCAAGAAGGAGATGTTCCGCCTCAACGCCGAATTCACCGGGCAGACCATTGAGCGCATCGAGGCCGATTCCGACCGCGACCGCTGGTTCACCGCGCAGGAAGCGCTTGAGTACGGGTTCGTCGACCACATCATCACCAGCGCCAACATCAACGGAGTCAAGCCATGACCGATATGACCCACCCGTCGTTGGATCCGCGCGTCCAGCCGCAGGCGCGCTACATCCTGCCGTCGTTCATCGAGCACTCCAGCTTCGGCGTCAAGGAGTCCAACCCGTACAACAAGCTGTTCGAGGAACGCATCATCTTCCTCGGCGTGCAGGTGGACGACGCTTCGGCCAACGACATCATGGCCCAGCTGCTGGTGCTGGAGTCGCTGGATCCCGACCGCGACATCACCATGTACATCAACTCGCCCGGTGGTTCGTTCACGTCGCTCATGGCGATCTACGACACCATGCAGTACGTGCGGGCCGACATCCAGACCGTGTGCCTGGGTCAGGCCGCGTCGGCCGCCGCGGTTCTGCTGGCCGCGGGCACGCCCGGCAAGCGGCTCGCGCTGCCCAACGCCCGCGTCCTCATCCACCAGCCTGCGTTGTCGGGCGTGATCCAGGGCCAGTTCTCGGACCTGGAGATCCAGGCCGCCGAGATCGAGCGCATGCGCACCCTCATGGAGAGCACGCTCGCCCGCCACACCGGTAAGGATCCGGCTCAGATCCGCAAGGACACCGACCGCGACAAGATCCTCACGGCCGAGGAGGCCAAGGAGTACGGGATCATCGACACGGTGCTCGAATACCGGAAGTTGTCCGCGCAGTCTGCCTGATGCGGCGCATCGCGAGTCGGGGCGCGACACGCCAGCAGTTCGTGGCCCGTACACACGGCGCCGCGGCGAGTCAGGGGATATGTTGTCGCGAACACAGTTAAATACCACCGACGCGATTCGGCATTATCGGTCGCATCACGCCGGAACAAGCGGGTAGCGTCGGGGTAACACCTGACGGAATTTCGAAGCGACCCATCCGACCAGACCAACACCGACTGCGAACAGGGAGTAGGGCCTCACCACCATGGCGCGCATTGGAGACGGCGGTGACCTGCTGAAGTGCTCGTTCTGCGGCAAGAGCCAAAAGCAGGTCAAAAAGCTCATCGCCGGTCCCGGCGTGTACATCTGTGACGAGTGCATCGACCTCTGCAACGAGATCATCGAGGAAGAGCTCGCCGACGCTGACGACGTCAAACTCGACGAGCTCCCCAAACCCGCGGAGATTCGTGAGTTCCTGGAGGGCTACGTCATCGGCCAGGACACCGCCAAGCGGACCTTGGCCGTCGCGGTCTACAACCATTACAAGCGCATCCAGGCGCAGGAGAAGTCGCGGGACTCGCGGTCCGAGCCCGTCGAGCTGACCAAGTCGAACATCCTGATGTTGGGGCCCACGGGCTGCGGCAAGACGTATCTGGCGCAGACCCTGGCCAAGATGCTCAACGTGCCGTTCGCCATCGCCGACGCCACGGCGCTGACCGAGGCCGGCTATGTCGGTGAGGACGTCGAGAACATTCTGCTCAAGCTGATCCAGGCCGCCGACTACGACGTGAAGCGCGCCGAGACCGGCATCATCTACATCGACGAGGTCGACAAGATCGCCCGTAAGAGCGAGAACCCGTCGATCACCCGCGACGTTTCCGGTGAGGGCGTGCAGCAGGCGCTGCTGAAGATCCTCGAAGGCACGCAGGCCTCGGTGCCACCGCAGGGTGGTCGCAAGCATCCGCATCAGGAGTTCATCCAGATCGACACCACCAACGTGTTGTTCATCGTCGCGGGCGCCTTCGCCGGTCTGGAGAAGATCGTCTCCGACCGAGTTGGCAAGCGCGGCCTCGGATTTGGTGCCGAGGTGCGCAGCAAGGCCGAGATCGACACCCAGGATCACTTCGCCGAGGTGATGCCCGAGGATCTGATCAAGTTCGGTCTGATCCCCGAGTTCATCGGCCGGCTGCCCATCGTCGCGTCGGTGACCAACCTGGACAAGGAATCGCTCGTCCGGATCCTGTCGAAGCCCAAGAACGCGTTGGTCAAGCAGTACACCCGCCTCTTCGAGATGGACGGCGTGGAACTGGAGTTCACCGACGACGCCCTCGAGGCCATCGCCGATCAGGCCATCCACCGCGGCACCGGCGCCCGTGGCCTGCGCGCCATCATGGAAGAGGTGCTGCTGCCGGTGATGTACGACATCCCGAGCCGCGACGACGTCGCGAAGGTGGTCGTCACCAAGGAGACCGTGCAGGACAACGTGCTGCCGACCATCGTGCCGCGCAAGCCTTCCCGGTCCGAGCGCCGCGACAAGAGCGCCTGACCCCCAGGACAGTCGAAAAAGCCCCCGCTACGGCGGGGGCTTTTTCGTGTGCGCATGCTGCGCGAGCAGGAAAGTGCACACAGAGATCGCACATTCCGAACATGATTACGAACAAAACTATTGACTCCGAACATCTAGCACGTGAAGATGATCACTGATGGTGTTCGAGCGAACACCGATCCCGTGAACTTGGAGGCCACATGGCAACGACGGAGGCAAGGGTCGTGCATACCGACCTGCGGAAAGGTTCGATCGGTCTCGCCGGCGTGCTGATGCAGTCGATCGCGCAGATCTCGCCGACGCTCGGCATTTTCTACACCATCGGCTTCGCCACCAGCCAGGCCGGCGTATCCGCGCCGCTCACGTACCTGGCCGCCTTCCTGGTGTGCTCGACCATCGCGGTGCCGATCACGGGACTGGCCCGTCACCTGCCGTCCGCGGGCGGCTTCTACACCTACATCTCCCACGGCATCGGGCCTCGCTGGGGCTTCATCACCGGCTGGCTCTACGCCGTCATGGTCACCGTGGTGCCCGCGGCCTTGGCTGCCTTCACCGGCGCTGTGCTGCATGACGAACTGTCGGCCAAGTACGGCATCGGGGTGCCGTGGTGGGTGTACGCGCTGGCCATCCTGGTGGTCTGCTTCGCGTGCGCGTACCGCGGTATCGTCATCTCGATCCGTTTCCTAGTCGTCATGACGATCTTCGAAATCGCAGTCGGCCTGGGTCTTTCGTTGACCGGAGTGTTCAATCCGGGGCCGGGAGGGGTGAACCTGGACGGCTTCAACCCGAGCTACATCGGTGCCGGCTCCGGATTCTTCCTCGCGATCGTGCTTTCCATCTTCGCCTTCACCGGATTCGAATCGGCAGCCGCGGTCGGCGAGGAATCCCGCGACCCCAAGCGGCTGGTGCCGCAGGCCATCGGCGGTTCGCTGGCCCTGATCGGACTGTTCTACGTCGTGTGCGCCTGGGGTCTGCAAATCGGCTGGGGCACTGACAACCTTGCCGCACTGGCCGATTCGCCGACCGCGCCGGCATTCGTGCTCGCCGACCGGTTGTGGCACGGTGGCTCGCTGATCATTCTGATCGCATTGGTCAATTCGGGGCTCGGGGTCTGCATCGCGTGCACCACGAGCGCCACGCGCACCATCTTCGGGATGGCCCGCACCGGGGCGTTACCTGACCGGTTGGCCCGCGTCAGCGAGTCCCATGGCACTCCGGTGGCCGCGGTGTACCTGGCCTCGATCGTCGCCATCGTCATCACGGTGCTGGTGGGGTTGCCGCTGGGGCCGTACAACCTGTTCAACATGCTTGGCACCACCGGGACGTTCGTCTACATCCCGATCTTCATCCTCGCGAACATCGCGGCATTTCTCTTCTTCCGGCGAAAGCACCCCGAGGAATTCAAGATTCTGCCGTTCGTGGTGTGCCCGCTGATCTCGACCGCCGCACTGCTGACGATCGGCTACAAGAGCATCGTCCCGTTGCCCGACCCGCCGGTGGCCTTCGCACCGTTCATCGCGCTGACCTACCTGTTGTTCGGTGTTGCCGTGCTGTTCGGCCGTAATCTGCGACCGGGCAAGCGCGGCTGGATGGCCAATGCCGGCGAACTGCCCGACGTCAACTGAACGACGACAGATAGGCGAACCCCCATGAACGCGACCGAACGCCAGCGCCACATCCTGGAACTGCTCGACAACCGTGGTCGATTGACCATTGCCGAACTGAGCGCACGGTTCTCGGTGTCGGACATGACGATTCGCCGCGACCTCGCACAGCTGGAGGATGAGGGGCTGTTGCGTCGCACCCATGGGGGTGCGGCACGCACCCAGAGCGGCAATTTCGAGCCACCGTTCGCCATGCGGGCGAGGCTCAACGCCGAGGAGAAGAAGGCGATCGCGCTCAGCGTGGCGGGTGCATTGTCCGATGGAGAGACTGTCATCCTCGATGGCGGCACGACCGGTGTCGCCATCGCGGAGGAGCTCGTCGGCCGAAACCTCACGGTGTGCGCCCTCAACACGCGCGTCGCCGACGTGCTACTCGCATCGCCCGCCACGCGGGTGATGCTGCCCGGGGGGTTGATTCGGCACGGCGAGCAGTCGTTGGTCGGTCCCGCCACCGAACGCATGCTGGCCGATTACCGATTCGACACCTTCGTGATGACGGCGTCTGCGATCGACCTGAACGCCGGGATCACCGAATGGAACGAGGATGACGCCGCCGTGAAACGCGCTGCCTTGGCCTCGTCCACCCGATGCATGGTCGCCTGCGACTCCACGAAGTTCGGCCAGACGGCCTTCGCACGGGTCGCGGCCGTCGACGCCGCCGACCAGATCTACACCGACGCGAACCTGCCCACAGACCAGCGCCACGGGCTCGAAGTGATCGGTATCACCCCCCATATCGCTTAGAAGGAACTGCATGAGCCACACCCTGCCCACTGAAGTCGACACCGTCGTGGTCGGCGGCGGCACCGGAGGTGCCGCGTTCACCGGCATGCTCGCGGCCGTGGGAACCGAATCGGTACTGCTGTTGGAAGCCGGGCCGGACTACGGCAGCTTCGCCGACGGGCGCTGGCCCGCGGATATGCTCAGTGCCAAGGCGATTCCGCTGTCGCACGACTGGGTTTTGCGTGACGGCGCCGGAGCGGGATTCGACCTCCCGCGGGCCAGGATCATCGGCGGTTGCTCATCGCACAACGGGTGCACAGCGGCGCGCAGCGCCCGTGAGGACTACGACGGTTGGACCAGGCAGGGCAATCCCGGTTGGGATGCCGAACTCGTGGTGCCGATGCTGGACTGGGTGCACCAGAGTTTCCGGGTGCGGCGCTACCGCACCGACGAATTGACCAGCGCCCAAAGAGCATTCATCGAAGCCGGAGTGCGGGCAGGGCTGCCGTGGGCGGATGACCTCGACGACGTCGAGGCCGGGCCCGGAATCGGGCCGATGCCGGTCAACATCGTGGATGGTGTGCGGTGGAACGCTGCGTTCGCCTTCCTGGATCCGGTGCGTCATCTCGACCGGTTGCGCGTGGTCGGCGACAGCCCGGTGCATCGCATCCTGTTCGACGGAACCCGTGCTGTCGGAGTGGAGCTCACCGGCGGCACCGTGGTCCGCGCCAACCGGGTCGTGGTGGCGGGCGGGGCGTATCACTCGCCGGCCATCCTGCAGCGCTCCGGTGTCGGTGCAGCGGCGCCCCTGCGCGAACTCGGTATCGCGCCGGTGCTCGACCTGCCCGGTGTGGGGGAGAACCTGCTCGACCACGCCTGCGTGCAACTCGACTTCCACGGCAAGGAGGGCCTGCTCGATGACCTCGCCGAACTCGACTGGAATCCGGATGAGCAGAGCCTCGGCCGGGCACGGTCCTCACACTGCGACGACGGACCGTACGACATGCACGTCTTCATGGTCGCCGGAGCCAACAGCGGCCATCCCGGACTTCCGCCGATCAGCCTCTACGGCGGCGCCATGCGGGCCAAATCGCAAGGTGTGGTGCGCATTACCGGAACAGACGCGGACTCGACACTGCACATCGACCACCGGTACGGCACCGATGCCGCGGGCCACGATCTCGCGGTGCTCGGCGAGGCGCTTGACCTGCTGGGCGCCATGACCGCCGATGCCGAGTTGGCCGCGGTCCTCGGTGCCCAGGCCAACGCCGAGCGTGATCCGCTGAGCCACATCGCCAGTTATTGCCACCCGGCCGGCACCTGCAAGATGGGCCCGGCCGAGGATCGCTCCGCTGTCGTCGACGGCACCGGCGCGGTGCACGGTGCCGACGGGCTCTACGTGGCCGACGCCTCGGTGATGCCGAGCATCACCCGCGGCAACATCAACCTGCCGACCGCGATGATCGGCGCCCGCATCGCGGCGGGAATCGTCGGTCTCAAACCCGCCGACGCGGTCGCCGTGTACAACGAAATCAGCAAGGAGCAGTAGTGCCAACCCCGTTCGAATCTGACATCGCCGACCAGCCCGACGCCTTGCGCGCCTTCCTGGCCGAGCCGGTGTCCGGTGCGCTCGCGCAGGTGCTGCGCCACGACTACGGCCGAATCGTGCTGACCGGTATGGGCTCATCGCACTACGCCGCGCTACCGACGTGGCGGCGCATCGTCGCGACCGGGCGGCCCACCTGGTGGGTGGACAGCGGGCAGTTGCTCGATTCGCCCGAGTTGATCACGCCCGACACCCTGCTGGTCATGACGTCGCAATCCGGCGCGAGCGGTGAGGTGGTGGCGTTGCTCGACAGCGTCTCGCCCGAAGCCCTTGTTGGCGTGACCAACGACTCCGACAGCCCGCTGGGCCGCCAGGCCGGCGTCGTCGTCGACCTGCACAGCGGATCAGAGGCGACCGTCAGCACCAAGAGCTACCTGAACACCCTCGCCGCACATCAGCTCTTGGCCGACATCGTGGCCGGCGCCCCCGGGCCTGACGCGGTCGCGGTGGTGGACGCGGTGGCGGGCTTCGCCGTGCCGACGTTCTTCGACGAGTTGGCCGCTGAGATTGCCGCGGCTGACAGCCGGCTCGTGTACGTCGGATTCAACGACCACGCCGCGACGTCGCTGTACGCGGGATTGATCACCAAGGAAGGTGCAAAGATCCCGGCTGACGGATACGCCGGCGGTCAATTCAGGCATGGCCCACTCGAACTCGCCGGACCTGGGCTGACCGCCGTGCTGTTCAACGGAGATCGGGACAACGCTCCACTGAACCAACTCGCCGCTGACCTGCTGGCGACCGGTTCGGCCGTGGTCACCGTGGGGACGGCAGACGGTGTGGCACCGAACATTCCCGGGCCCTCGGGGCTGCTTGCACAATTGGCGCACGGCGCACTGGTGGCGCAACACCTGACGGTAGCGGTGGCCCGTGCCCGCGGGATCACCCCCGGAGCCTTCGCATACGGCAGCAAGATCACCGCCTCGTTATGAGTCGCTATGTGGGTGTCGACCTGGGCGGCACGGGCACGCGCATCGTCGTGCTCGATGCCGAGGGCCACGTCTGCGCCGATGTGACGACACCCACAGTGCGTGGCGCCAAAGGCACGGAAGCCGTTGCTGCCCTGATAGATTCGGTCGGCTCGTTGGTCGACGCACCGATCGCAGGCATCGGCATCGGCGCAAGCGGACCCGTCGACTCGTCCGGCATCATCCGTAACCCGGCGACCCTGCCCGCCTACTCCGGCACGCCCATTGCCGCGATCATGGCTGATCGGTTCGGGGTGCCGTGCCACATCGAGAACGACGCTGTCACTGCGGCGTTGGGTGAGCATCGTTACGGCGCCAGGGCCGGCAGTGCCGCGATGCTCATGGTGACCCTGGGCACCGGGATCGGTGTGACCATGCTCGTGCGCGGCCACCCGTACCGCGCGGCCGACGGCAGTCATCCCGAGCTGGGGCACCTGTCGGTGAACGGTCCAGCTGTGCAGTGCTATTGCGGCTTGACGACGTGCTGGGAGCAGCTCGCGTCGCGTACCGCACTGGAGGCGTTGGCCGGCGGAGATCCCGAGGAGATCGCCCGGGCGGCCCGGGTTGGGGACGCCGACGCGCGTGCGCTGTTCGAGACCTTCGGTGCGCGGGTCGGCGTGGGGCTGGCGACGCTGTTGAGCATGTTTCGCCCTGACGACGTCGTCATCGGTGGATCGGTGGCCCAATACCTGGACCTCTACGGCACGGCGATGCGACGGCAGCTTCAGCGGAGCGCTGAGTTCGCCTGCGAGCCTGTCATTGTGGCATCGAAGCTGGGCAATCTGGCCGGTGCGGTCGGCGCCGCCGCGATGATGTTTCCGTCCTCTTCGCGAGCAGACACATAGGTACCCGGTACGTCGCCGTTCCGGGTACCGGAGTGTCTGCTCGGCGGGGGCGGCGGGCGGCAGAACGGATCGGCGCAACTCATCGGGTGACCACGCGGCCGCGTTCGGCGATGACTTCGTCGACCAGCGCGGCGATCTCCGCGACACCGTCTCGCCGGGCGAAGGCCGATTCCAGATTGCGTGCGCCGTCGAGATAACGATCGTCGTTGAGCACCGCACGCACCGCGTTGCGGAGGGCGCCCGGCGAGGGTGTTCCGGTGCGCAGGTTGATGCCTGCCCCGGCCCGCGCCACCCGCGCGGCCACCTCCGGCTTGTCCTCGGTGTCGCCCGCGACCACCAGTGGGACGCCACAGGACAGCGCGCGCTGGACGGCACCGTAGCCGCCGTTGGTCACCATCACATCGACCTTCGGCAGCAGCACGTCGTGTGGAACATATTCGGCGACAAAGGTATTGGCCGGCAGTGGCATCTTCAGGAGGCCGACATCCCGGCCACCGGTGGTCGCCACGACCGTGACATCCTCGTCGCCCAGCGCCTCGATGGTCGGCTCGAGCAGTCGGCTCAGGTCCGCGTTGTCGACGGTGCCCTGCGTGACGTGGACGACGGGGCGGTCCAGATCGAGCTGCGGCCACCACGGGGGTGGCCGGAAATCCCGGGTCGGGGCGGGATGGACGGCGCCCACGTATCGCACGGTGTCCGGCAGATCGCTTCGTGGATAGTCGAACTCGGTGACCGTCGGTGCGATCAGCCGGTCGCACAGCATGCCGACATCGAGGATGAAGCACGGCAGCGGGGGAGCGTTCAGCCGATCCAGCTGCTTGTTGGCGGCGCGCTGCGCCTCGCGCAACAGCACCCGCTGGGTCAGCGTGTTGAGGGCGCGATTGCGCAGCCGGCCGAGCCGGGTGGATGACGGTGCCAAACCCAGCCCGCTGGGCGCGGTGTCGCGACTCGTCAGCATCAACGGCGTCGTCGAATACGCCAGGATCGGCGGCCGGCCGGCCCGATCTCCGAGCACGAACGGCAGGATGCCGAAGAAGCCGTAGTCGGCGATGACGGCGTCAAAGTGCTTTTGCGTCAAGAGCTTCGCCAGGGCCCTGTCCTGATGTGCCATCGGTGCCACGAAGAACCGGACGATGTCGAAGTTGACCCGCCGGATACCCGACGTCTCGGCGCGGCCCGGGTTCTCGGCGTCCAGGGTGGTCTCGTCGAGGTCGGCTTCGACGGGTAGTGCCACCGGGGTTGCGCCGACACCGCGAATCGCGGGGGCGTGGCGTGCTGCGGTGAGAACCGTTACCCGGTCGCCTCGGTTCACCAGGCCCTGCGCGACCGTGAGCAGCGGGCCGATGTGGCCCAACGGTCCCAGTGACGCAATCAGAATGTCTGCCATCGTGGCTGCTCCCTCGCGATGATCGGTGAATCGGGCGAATCGATCGTCGGCGATCACCGCGGGGAGCGGCTTGGAGGTTGCGTGGAGATCGGGTGGAGATTGCCGGTAGAACGCGCGTCAGCGGCTAGTACTTGACACGATCGGGACGGGTGTAGACGTTCATCGATTCGCCGCGCAAAAATGCGACCAGCGTCAGCCCGGACTGGCTCGCGAGGTCCACGGCCAGCGATGACGGCGCCGACACCGCGGCCAGCACCGGTATCCCCGCCATCACGGCCTTCTGGGTGAGCTCGAACGACGCGCGGCCACTGACCAGCAAGACCGTCCCGGTCAACGGGATGCGGTCCTGCTCGACGGCCCAGCCGATCACCTTGTCGACGGCGTTGTGCCTGCCGATGTCTTCGCGGACCACCAACATCTTTCCGTCCACGGTGAACAGCGCCGCCCCGTGCAGGCCACCGGTGGTCGCGAAGACCTTCTGGGCGTCGCGGAGCTGGTCGGGCATCGCGGTGAGCGTCTCGGCGGCGACGGATGTCGGGTCGTCACCGGGGCAGTGCTGACTGATCAGCCGGACCGCTTCCAGCGAGGCCTTGCCGCACACCCCGCACGACGATGTGGTGTAGAAGTTGCGGGTGACGTCGACGGCCGGTGCCGGAACGCCGGCGGCCAAGGTCACGTCGAGCACGTTGTAGGTGTTGACGCCGTCTTCGTTGGCGCCGCGGCAGTACCGCACCGTCAGCACATCGTCGCGGCGCCGGATGACCCCCTCGGTCAGGAGGAATCCTTGCGCGAGTTCGACGTCGGAGCCGGGGGTACGCATGGTGACGGTCAGCGGAGTGCCGTTGACCCGGATCTCCAGCGGCTCCTCGACCACCAGGGTTTCGGGCCGTACGACGGCCTGATCGGCGGTGACGTGATGCGCGCGGCGGCGCGCGGTGACGCGGCCCATCAGGACGTGGTGCGTTGGTCGTTGCGGGCGGACATGGCTCCATTGTCCTCCGCTGGGATCGCTGCGGTGTGTGCACCCGACTGTGCGGCTGCCGACCACACCGACACGCAATGTTGACGCGAGTATTCCGTCCTTGACGTCTGCGTAACAGGGCCGCCATCGGGTCTTCCTACTGTGGGCCGGTCACGCACTTGTAGCGATAGGAAGTCCATTGAGCGGAAACGCGGCCCGTCTTCAGGCCATCACCAATGTCGAGGCGTACGTGCCACCGGCGATCAGTTTCGTGCCCGGCGAGGCACCTGGCTCGATCTTCGGTGCGAACGTTTTCACGAAGGCCGAAATGCAGGCGCGGTTGCCCAAATCGGTGTACAAATCCGTCGTCGCGACCATCGAGAAGGGCGCCAAGCTCGATCCCTCGGTGGCCGACGCGGTCGCCGCGGCCATGAAGGACTGGGCGTTGGAGAAGGGTGCCACCCATTACGCACACGTCTTCTACCCCATGACAGGGCTGACCGCCGAGAAGCACGATTCTTTTCTGGAACCCGTCTCCGATGGCCAGACGCTGGCCGAATTCGCAGGCAAGACGCTCATCCAGGGTGAGCCCGACGCGTCGAGTTTCCCGTCGGGCGGCCTGCGCAGCACCTTCGAGGCACGTGGCTACACCGGCTGGGATGTCACCAGCCCGGCCTACATCCTGGAGAACCCGAACGGAAACACGCTGTGTATCCCAACGGTTTTCGTATCGATGACCGGCGAAGCGCTGGATTACAAGACCCCGCTGTTGCGCAGCCAACAGGCCATGGGAATACATGCTGAGCGCATCCTGAAGCTGTTCGGTCACAAGAACCTGGAGAAGGTCGTATCGTTCTGCGGCCCCGAGCAGGAGTACTTCCTGATCGACCGGCACTTCTTCCTGGCCCGGCCAGACCTCATCAACGCGGGTCGCACACTGCTCGGTGCCAAGCCACCCAAGGGCCAGGAGTTCGACGACCACTACTTCGGTGCGGTACCCGAGCGGGTGCTGGGCTTCATGATGGACACCGAGCGGGAGCTGTTCAAGCTCGGTATCCCCGCCAAGACCCGGCACAACGAGGTGGCACCCGGTCAGTTCGAGGTGGCGCCGATGTTCGAGCGGGCCAACCTCGCCTCCGATCACCAGCAGCTGCTGATGACTGTGTTCAAGACCATCGCCAAGAAGCACGGCATGGAATGCCTCTTCCACGAGAAGCCGTTCGCGGGCGTCAACGGGTCGGGCAAGCACGTCAACTTCTCGGTCGGCAACTCCGAACTCGGATCGCTGCTGGTTCCGGGCGACACTCCCCACGAGAACGCGCAGTTCCTGGTGTTCTGCGCGGCGGTCATCCGCGCGGTCCACAAATATGCCGGGCTGCTGCGTGTTTCGGTCGCCTCGGCCACCAACGACCACCGGCTGGGCGCCAATGAAGCGCCACCGGCCATCATCTCGATCTTCCTCGGTGATCAGCTGGCCGACGTGTTCGAGCAGATCGCCAAGGGCGCGGCGACATCGTCGAAGGGCAAGGGCTCGATGATCATCGGCGTCGACACCCTGCCGGTACTGCCGACCGACCCGGGCGACCGCAACCGCACCAGCCCGTTTGCCTTCACCGGCAACCGTTTCGAATTCCGCGCCCCCGGTTCGGGGCAGACCGTCGCGGTGCCGATGATCATCCTCAACACCATCATGGCCGACTCGTTCGACCACATTGCGACGCTGCTGGAGCAGGCGATTGCCGATGGTGAAGAGTTCGACACGGCCGTGCAGAAGTTGCTCACCGACATCATCACCGAACACGGCGCGGTGGTGTTCAACGGCGACGGGTACTCCGACAACTGGCAGGTCGAAGCCGCCAGCCGGGGCCTGCCCAACTTCAAGACCACGTTGGACGCGTTGCCTGCGCTGATCGCGCCTGAGTCCGTCGAGCTGTTCGAGAAGTACGGAGTGTTCAACGAGCGGGAGCTGCACAGCCGTTACGAGGTCCGGTTGGAGCAGTACGCGCTGACGATCGGCGTGGAGGCGAAGCTCGCGCTCGAGCTGGCCTCCACGGTGGTCCTGCCGGCCGCCATCCGGTATCAAACCGAGCTCGCCCACAATGTCGCGACCCTCAAGGCTGCCGGCATCGAGGCGGACATGACTCTGCTGCACCAGGTTTCAGAGCCCATCAGCGCATTGTCGGTGGCCTTGGCGGCGCTGAAGGCCGGACTGTCACACCACAGCGACAGCGCGCTGGAAGAGGCTGTCAACGCCCGTGACACGCTGCTGCCCGCGATGGCGGACGTCCGTGCCGCATCGGACACGTTGGAGGGTCTGGTGGCCGACGACCTGTGGCCGTTGCCGACATATCAGGAGATGCTCTACATCCTCTGACCGGGTCGTCGCCGGGTGTGGGGTTGGTCCCGTTCGGGGCCCCGGTAACCGCAGCCCCGCATCCGGCGATCCGGCGGATCAGAGCACCGAGCGCGCTGATTCGGCCGCCAGTTTGAGCGCTTCGGGCACTGGCAGTGCCCGGAACTGCCTCGACAGGATCTCCACGCCCCACGGGCCGTCGAAACCGAGATCGCGCAGCAGTGCCACCAGGCCGGCAAGATCGAATGTGCCTTCGCCGCACAGCAATCGGTTGTCGACGGTGTCCTCGAACAACGATCCCACCACAGCGTCGGCAGCATCGTCGAGTTCGACACCGAACACCATCTCGGGCGTCAACGCGGTGCTCAACTCGTCCAGGGACGTTCCCGCGCGGAACACGTGCCAGGCGTCCACCAAGAGTCCGACGTTCGGATGCCCGGCAGCGCGGACGATGTCGGCGCCCATCGGCACGGTCTCGATGATCGAGAACGGCATGGTCTCGATCGCCAGCCGGGTTCCGTGTGCCGCGGCCTCGTCGGCCAACACCCGCAACGGTGCGATCAGCGACTCCGGGTGGGGTGTCCGAGGCCCCTGCTCCGAGCCCATCTTGATGAACGCGGGCGCCAGCACGTCGGCGGCCTCGAACAGCAGATCCCGCACGGCGTACGAATGGCCGGGCCCGCCTCGCGGAATCCACCAGCGCTCGATCAGTTCGATCTCGACGTGGGTGAGCCCGGCGTCGGCGACGAGATCGCGAAGGCCGGCGAAGCCGATCGATTCCCGAAGGGCCGCCAGATCGTCGGCCACCAATCCGAGGCCCAAGTAACCCGCGTCGGCCACCGCGCGCACCCGTTCGACGATGGGTACGGGGCTGACGGCGGGAACGTCGACCGGCGAGATGTTGCCCGCGCTGGTCCACGCGGTGGCGATCAGACGTGCTGGTGTCACTGTGGCGGCCGGGCCGTCTGTCAAGCGCCGGGGATGGAGTCGCGGGCCACCATCTGCACGTCGACGCGCTCACCGCTGCGCAGCGATTCGACGCCTGCGGCACACACCGCCGCGGCCGCATACCCATCCCACGCGGCGGGGCCGTCCACGTAATTTCCGCTGTCGGCGCCCGAGCGCACCGCGTCGACCCACCGCTGGAACTCGATGTCGTACGCGCGGCCGAAGCGCTCCCGGAACCCGGGAGTGATCTGGCCGCCCCACGTCGCCGATCCTGATCGTCCGTGGGACGCTCCCTTGCGGATCAGCCCGATGTCCAGACCGATGAGCGCAGAACCCGTTTCGCCGACCAGTTCGGTGCGGACCTCGTACGCCACGCCGGTGGTCACGAACAACTCGACGTCGACATGCTTGCCCGACGCGGTCCGCAGGATCGCGATCTGAGGATCTTGAATTCCTTCGGGTGCACCGGGATTCGTGGCGGGCTTGAGGATCTGGATCGACGTGATCTCCTCGTCGAACAGAAATCGTGTCACGTCCACCTCGTGGACCAGAGAGTCCTTGACGATCATCGAGCTGTCGAAGCTCGGCGGCACGGCGGGATTGCGGTGCACGCAGTGCAACAGCAACGGTGTGCCGAACTCGCCCGCGTCCAGCAGGGATTTGAGCTGGCTGTACTCCTCGTCGAAGCGACGCATGAAACCGACCTGGATCAGGCGCTTGCCGAGCTCGGCCTCGCGTTTGACCACCTCGAGGGACGATTCGACATCGGTGGTCAGCGGCTTCTCGCACAGCACGGGCTTGCCGTGGTCCAGGCAGGCGAGCAGTTGCTTGTCGTGAGTCGGTCCGGGCGTCGCGAGCACCACGGCGTCGACATCGGGATCGGCGATCGCGTCGAGTGGGTCGCTGATGACCCGGCAACCGGGGATATCGGCGGCGACGGCTTCGGCCCTCTCGGTGAGGAAGTCGTTCACCACCGTCACCCGGGCACCGGAGATGCGGGACGACAGCCGGTCGACGTGGTCGGCACCCATGATGCCTACCCCGAGCACGGCGATACGGAGGTCGGACATTGCTCTCCTAGCGGAACTTCACGGACGGAACACCGCACGATCCCAGGTAGGACTGGGTCCGCTTGGCGATGGGCAGCGGGGCGTCGGGCTCGCAGGGATACATGTCCTGCTCGACGATCGCGAACACGTCGATGCCGAGCTTCTCGATCTCGGCGAGCAGCGGCGGCATCTCCGGGATGCCCAGCGGTGGTTCGGTCATGGCGCCCAGCTTGACGGCTTCACCGAACGGCAGATCCTCGGCCTCGACCTTGGCGCGGACCTCGGGATCGACCTGCTTGAGGTGCAGGTAACCGATCCGCTCGGGGGCGCGGCGGATGATCGCGATGTTGTCGCCGCCGCAATAGCTGATGTGCCCGGTGTCGAGGCACAGGTTGACGAACTCACCATCGGTGCCGTCGAGGAAGCGGTAGACGTTCTCCTCGGTGTCGACGTGGCTGTCGGCGTGCGGATGGTATTGCGCACGCACACCGTACTTCTCGAACATGGCCTTGCCCAGTTCGTTCATGCCCCGGGTCTTCTTGAGCCATTGTTCGGGGGTGAGGTTGCGGTCCTCGAGCACGGCGCCCGTTGCGGGATCGCGCCACATCTCCGGGATCACGACGACGTGCTTGCCGCCGACCGCCGCGGTGAGCTTTGCGACGTCCTCGATCTGGCTCCAGACGGCGTCCCAGGAATCATCCTGGTGCAGGTGCTCGAACACCGTTCCGGCCGAGAGCTTGAGGTTGCGCGAACCCAGCTCGTCGAGCAGTTGCTGCGGATCGGTCGGCAGATAACCGAACGGCCCCAGTTCGATCCACTCGTAACCGGATTCGGCGACCTCGTCGAGGAACCGGGTGTACGGCGTCTGCTTGGGGTCGTCGGGGAACCAGACGCCCCACGAGTCGGGTGCAGAACCGACGAGAATCTTGCTCACTGTGGATTTCCTTTAGCGATCTGACGGATTGACAAGGGGGCGTTGGACTTTCTTCCAGTCCGCGTATCGTTCGTAGGCGGCCCGGGTCGACTCCAGGCTGGACACTTCACTGACCGGGACATCCCACCACGAGTGGCTGTCGGGTGCGAAGACCATCGGGTCGGTTTCGACGTGGATCACCGTCGTGCGTTCGGCGGCCTTGGCGACCTTGACCGCGTCGGCGAACTCGGCTGCCGTGCTGACCTTGATGACGTCGGCGCCCAGGCTCGCGGCGTTGGCGGCCAGATCCACCGGGAGCTTGGCGCCGTCGAGTCGCCCATCGGGGCTGCGGTATCGGTACGCGGTGCCGAACCGCTGGGAGCCGACGGATTCGGAAAGCCCACCGATCGAAGCGAATCCGTGGTTCTGCACCAGCACCGGGATGACCTTGACGCTCTCCTGCACCGCGGTGACCAGCTCGGTGGCCATCATGAGGTACGAGCCGTCACCGACCATGATGAACACGTCGCGGTCGGGCGCCGCCATCCGAACGCCGATACCGCCTGCGATCTCGTAACCCATGCACGAGTAGCCGTATTCGACGTGGTAGCCCTTGCGATCCCGGGTCCGCCACAGCTTGTGCAGGTCTCCGGGCATCGATCCGGCTGCGCACACCACCACGTCCCGCGGATCCGAGAGCGTGTTCACCAGGCCGATCACCTGGTTCTGGTTCAGCGCCGCGCCGTCGTCGGACGTCGCGTACACCGACGAAACGGTGTCGTTCCACTCCTTGGCGAGTTCGGTGGTGCGGGCCCGGTATTCGGCGCTCACGGTGTAGTCGCCCACGGCCGTGGCCAGCGCCTCGAGGGCCTCCCGGGCGTCCGACACCACACTGATGCCGCCCTGTTTGACCGAATCCAGCGACGCCACATTGATGTTGACGAACCGAACGTCGGGGTTGTTGAACGCCGTGCGCGATGCCGACGTGAAATCGCTGTACCGGGTGCCGATCCCGATCACGACGTCGGCCTCCGACGCAAGCGCGTTGGCGGCGGTGGTGCCGGTCGACCCGATCGCACCGACCTCCTGCGGATGGTCGAACGGCAGCGATCCTTTGCCGGCCTGGCTCTCACCGACCGGGATGCCGGTCTGCTCGCAGAAGGCCGCGAGCGCATCCGAGGCTCCGGAATAGATGACGCCGCCACCGGCGACGATCAGCGGCTTGGCGGCCGCCCGGATCACCTCGGCGGCCCGCGCGATCACCGCGCGCTCGGGCAGCGGGCGGGCCACGTGCCAGGTGCGTTCGGCGAACAGCGATTCCGGCCAGTCGTGCGCCTCGGCCTGCACATCCTGCGGAATGGCGACCGTCGCGGCGCCGGTCTCGACGGGATCGGTGAGCACGCGCATGGCACCGAGGAGGGCCGCGGGCAGCTGCTCGGGCCGCCAGACGCGATCGAAGTACCGGGACAGCGGTTTGAACGCGTCGTTGACCGTGACATCGCCCGACGACGGCAGCTCGAGTTCCTGCAACACCGGCGCGCTGACCCGGGTCGCGAACGTGTCGGCAGGCAGCAGCAGCACCGGCAGGCGGTTGATGGTGGCCAGCGCGGCGCCGGTGAGCATGTTGGTGGAGCCGGGTCCGACACTGGCGGTCACGGCCCACGCCTGTAGCCGGTCCTTCTGCCGGGCGTAGGCGACGGCGCTGTGCACCATGGCTTGTTCGTTGCGGCCCAGCACGTACTTGAGCCCGGGTTCCCGGCCGGCCTCGTGTGCTTCCACCTCGTCCTGCAGGAGCGCTTGCCCCAGCCCGGCCACGTTGCCGTGGCCGAAGATGCCGAAGCAACCGGCGAAGAACTTGGCTCGCTCGCCGTCGCGTTCCACGTACTGATTGGCCAGGAAGCGAATCGTGGCCTGGGCCACCGTGAGTCGCACGGTGGCCTCGGTGTCGACCAGCTTCTCTGTCGACTTCGGTGCGGTGGATACCACGGATCAGGCTCCTTCGCGAGAGCCGGTGCCGAACGGCAGCCGGGGGTCGATTTCCTGGTGTTCCCAGCTGCCCCGCAGCCAGGTGTGGTTCGGGTCGTCACAGATCAGCCACGCCCGGTTGGGACCGGAGCCGGCCATCACGTTGAGGTAGTACATGTGGTGCCCGGGTGCTGCGATAGACGGTCCGTGGTAACCGTGCGGCACCAGGACGACGTCGCCGCTGCGCACCTCTTCAAGCACCTCGATCGGCCGCTGCGGCGTGCCGAACACCCGGTGGTAGCCGAACCCCGGTGTACCCGCGGGACTGTCGTCGATCTCGAAGTAGTAGATCTCCTCCAGCTGGGTCTCCACCTCGGTGTCCTCGTCGTGCTTGTGCGCCGGGTAGCTCGACCAGTTGCCACCGGGAGTGATGACCTCGCACGCGATCAGCGAGTCGGCCTCGAACGCGGTCGCGGTGCCGAAGTTGTGCACCTGCCTGCTGCAGTTGCCCGCCCCGCGCAGTTCGACGGCCACATCGGCCGCGGCGACCCGACGGTTGGGGAACGACCGTTTGGCGCGGGCCCCGCAGATCGCGATGCGGCCGTGACCGGTCAGCGTGTAGGGCTGGTCGATGCCGAGGTAGACCATGTCGGCGGGCCCGTCGAACACCGATCCGCGCGGCGTGAGTTCGAACGTCGTCCCGCCGCACTCGACTGTGCCGCCGCCCGCGAGGGGGAGGATCATCACCTCGGTCTGGCCGGTGGCCAGTGCGATCGAGCCGGACTCCGCGAGTTCGACGACCTGCAGCGAAGATTCGGCCCAGCCGGCCGACTCGGGGGTGACGTCGACCGTGTAGGGGGCCGTGGCGCTGCGGGCCGGGATGTACCACTTGCTGTTCATGCTCACCTCACCATCTTCACTGCGGTCGCGACCGCCGAGGCGACGTCGTCGTCGGCGGGATAGAGCAGCGTGCGGCCGACGATCAGCCCGCGCACCGACGGCAGCGTCAGTGCCTTCTCCCAACTCGCGAATGCCTCGTCGGGGTCGGTCGGATCACCGCCGAGCAGCAATGTCGGCATGGTCGTGGACTCCATGACGCGATCCATCTCGGGTACCACCGGCAGCTTCATCCAGGTGTAGGCCGACGTGGATCCGAGGCCTTGGCCGATGTGCACGGATTTGATCACGGCGTCGGGGGACAGGTCGTTGCGCACCTTGCCGTCGACGCGGGTCGACAGGAACGGTTCGAGCATCGCGATCAGCCCGGCCGCGGCGAGAGCGTCGATGGCCTGCGCGCACGCCACCATGGTGGACACCGTCCCGGGATCATCGAGATCGATGCGGCACAACATCTTTCCGCCGTTCATCTTCGCGGCAGCGGTCGAAGCCGCGGTGGCGCCGGTCATGCGGTCGTCGAGTTCGAACGCCGCGCCGGCCAGCCCGCCGCGGTTGAACGACGAGAACACCACCTTGTCTTCGAGCGCGCCGAGCAGCACGAGGTCGTCGAGGATGTCGGACGTGGCGAGCACACCGTCGACGCCGGGATCGGCCAGCGCGGTGCGTAACCGGTCCAGCAGGTCGATGCGGCTGTTCATCGCGGTCGGCCGGGAACCGACGGCGAGCGCTCCGCGCGCCGGGTGGTCGGCGGCGACGATCATCAGGTTGCCGTCGCCCCGCACCGTGGGCCGGGTCGTGCGGTTCTGCCAGGCCGTCGCCACCGCCGCGGGATCGGCCGCCCGCACTTCGGTGATCTCGGCGTAGCTCCGGCACACAGGGTTAGACATTGACGGCCTCCACGGCGGTTTGTTCGGCAAGATCGGCAACCTCGGCCGCTGTCGGCATGGCCGTCGAGCATTCGAGACGGGACGCGACGATGGCTCCCGCGGCATTGGCGTAGCGCAGGGTCTTCTCCAACGGCCAGTCGTGCAGGAGCCCGTGAATCAGACTGCCACCGAACGCATCACCGGCACCGAGCCCGTTGATGACATCGACCTCGTTGGGCGGCACGGTGACCGAGCTGTGCTTGGTCTTGCCGAGCACGCCGCGCGGCCCCTGCTTGACGATCGCGAGCTCGACCCCGAGGTCCAGCAGGGCGTCGGCGGCCTTGCGGGGATTGGACTCTCCGACGGCGATCTCGCATTCCTCGCGGTTGCCCACCGCGACGGTGACGTGCTGCAGGGCACGCTGAACCTGTTCGGTGGCTGCGGCGGGGGATTCCCAGAACATCGGTCGGTAGTCGAGGTCCAAGACCGTCAGCGGGGCCCGCGAGCGGGCAGCCCACGCTGCGAAATGCGCGCTGCGGCTGGGCTCTTCGGACAGACCGGTCACGGTAGACCAGTACAGGCGAGCGCCGCGCACGGCGTCGACGTCGATCTCGTCGGGCTGGATCTGCAGGTCCGGGGCAGAGGGCTTGCGGTAGAAGTACAGCGGGAAGTCGTCGGGTGGGAAGATCTCGCAGAACGTCACCGGAGTGGGGTACTCGCCGTGTGTACTGACGAACCGATTGTCGACGCCAAGCCGGGCGAGTTCGTCGCGCACGAACCGGCCGAACGGGTCATCGCCCGCGCCGGAGATCAATGCGGTGCGATTGCCCAACCGCGCAGCGGCGACAGCGACGTTGGCGGCGCTGCCACCGAGGAACTTCCCGAACGACTGCACCTGCTCGAGTCCCACCCCGACCTGTAGTGGGTACACGTCGACGCCACTGCGTCCGATGGCGATGACGTCGAAAGGCTGGTTGGCGTTGTCGGTCACGACTGACTCCCGAGTGCGGTGTGCGTATGTGCGTATGTGCGTATGTGCGTTTTGGGCGGCGCCGGGCGCGCCTGGTGTCGGTGTCGACTGTGCTCCCCGTCACCGCGTGCTGTCAAGACTTTGTTCGGACATTCTTACTTTCAGTCATAAGCATGTACGCTGAACAATCACTTCCGGCGAACCGCCCGCGGAGCATGCGAGGATTGGAGTGAGCGTGACCCCGACGTTGTCCGTCGAGCTCGACCGTTCGAGTCCCATACCGCTGTACTTCCAGGTTGCGCAGGTGTTCGAAAAGGCAATCCTGGACGGACAACTCAAGCCGGGTGACCGTTTCGAGAACGAACTGGCGCTGGCCAGCCGGCTCAACCTGTCGCGCCCCACCACGCGCCGCGCGATCCAGGAACTCGTCGACAAGGGACTGCTCGTGCGCAAACGCGGCGTCGGCACCCAGGTGGTCCAGACCCCGGTGCACCGCCCCGTCGAGCTCACGAGCCTGTATGACGACCTGGCGCGGGCGGGCCAGGAGCCTGCCACCCGGGTGCTCGAATACACGGTGGGGCCGGCGCCCGACGAGATCGCCGAACGGCTGAACCTTGAGCCGGGCAGTGAAGTGGTCACGATGCGCCGGCTGCGCACGTCGGGTGGCCAGCCGTTGGCCCTCATGACGAACCACCTGCCCGCGGCCATCGCTCCGGATCGCGATGAGCTCGAACGGTCCGGTCTCTACCAGTCGCTGCGCTCGCGCGGCGTCCACATCCGGCTGGCCCGGCAGCGTATCGGTGCCAAGGCTGCCGATCGCGACGAGGCCAAACTGCTCGACGAGAAGCCGAAGGCGCCACTGCTGGTCATGGAACGTACCGCGTTCGACGACTCTGGGCGCATCGTCGAGTATGGCAGCCATGCCTACCGTGCCTCGCGGTACTACTTCGACACCACGCTGGTCGACCGCTAGGCATCAAAAAGGTTCTGTTCCAGCGTGTTTCGTGAGGCCTCCGCGGTACTCGGCGGAGGCTCGTCCGCGTTGTCGACGCGACGCTGGTTTGATATGCAGTCCTAATGTCCGAACAAAGTCTTGACATTCAGATGTGAGCGGTATTACATCATCTGCGAGGCCGTGTCGCTTGTCACTGGAGCCCAGGACGCACAGGCAACCGCGGTGAGGTCGATGACAAGGAGAAGCAATGAGGTTCACTCGGCTCGCGGCGGTAGCTGCGGCGGGCGTGCTCGCGTTGGGCGCGTGTTCCAGCACCGGCGGAAAGCCGCAGAGCAACGGCGGCGGCATGGGTGGCGGCACGGCTGACACCCCGCGGGTGACCATCGCGATGATCACCCACGAGGTGCCGGGCGACTCCTTCTGGGACTTGGTGCGCAAGGGCGCCGAGACCGCGGCAAAGAAGGACAACATCGAACTGCGCTACTCGAACGACCCCGAGGCGCCCAACCAGGCGAACCTCGTGCAGACTGCGATCGACAGCGGGGTCAAGGGCATCGCGGTGACCCTGGCCAAGCCTGACGCCATGAAGCCGGCCATCGAGAACGCCACCGCCAAGGGGATTCCGGTGGTCGCGTTCAACGCAGGCCTCGACGCGTGGCAGAAGCTGGGCGTCAAGGAGTACTTCGGCCAGGACGGCTACATCGCCGGCCAGGAAGCCGGGAGGCGCTTGGCCGCGGAGGGCGCCAAGAAGGTCATCTGCGTCATCCAGGAGCAGGGCCACGTCGACCTCGAAGCCCGGTGTGCAGGCGTCAAGAACACCTTCCCGGCCGTCGAGGTGCTCAACGTCAACGGCAAGGACATGCCGTCGGTCGAATCGACCATCACCGCCAAGCTCCAACAGGATCCGAGCATCGACACGGTCCTGACTCTCGGTGCGCCGTTCGCACTCACCGCGGTGCAGTCGGTGAAGAACGCGGGCAGCAAGGCGAAGGTCGCGACCTTCGACACCAATGCCGCACTGGTCGACGCCATCCAGAACGGCGACGTCCAATGGGCCGTCGACCAGCAGCCGTTCCTTCAGGGCTACCTCGCGGTCGATTCGCTGTGGCTCTACCTCAACAACGGAAACGTGATCGGCGGTAACCAGCCGACGCTCACCGGGCCGTCGTTCATCGACAAGACCAACATCGATGCGGTGGCCGAGTACGCGAAGAACGGGACACGCTAGACATGACTACCCAGGCAGACCTCAATCTCGAGACCCACAAGGTCGTCCGAGACGAACGCGTCAAGGAACAGAACAAGCTGCAGCGCTTGCTGATCCGCCCCGAGATGGGCGCGGCGATCGGCGCGATCGGCATCTTCGTGCTGTTCCTCATCGTGGCTCCGCCGTTCCGTACCCCGGAGGCACTCGCGACCGTGCTGTACGCGAGCTCGACGATCGGCATCATGGCCGTCGGGGTGGGCGTGCTGATGATCGGCGGTGAGTTCGATCTGTCGTCGGGCGTCGCGGTCACCACGGCGTCGCTGGCCGCCTCGATGCTGAGCTACAACCTGCACCTCAATCTGTGGACCGGTGCGGCGCTCGCGTTGGTCATCGCGCTGGCCGTCGGGTTCTTCAACGGCTACATGGTGATGAAGACCAAGATTCCGTCGTTCTTGATCACGCTCAGCTCGTTCTTCATGCTGACGGGCATCAATCTCGCAGTGACCAAGCTGCTTTCGGGGCAGGTAGCGACCCCCAGCGTATCGGACATGCAGGGCTTCGATTCCGGCCGGGCAGTGTTCGCGTCGTCGTTTACGGTGTTCGGGGTTTCGGTGCGGATCACCGTGGTGTGGTGGATCCTGTTCACCGCACTCGCCACCTATGTGTTGTTCAAGACCCGGGTGGGGAACTGGATTTTCGCGGTCGGCGGCAATCAGGACAGTGCCCGCGCAGTCGGTGTGCCGGTCACCAAGGTCAAGATCGGCCTGTTCATGGTCGTCAGCTTCTGCGCCTGGTTCGTCGGCATGCACCTGTTGTTCGCGTTCAACACCGTGCAGTCCGGTCAGGGTATCGGCAACGAGTTCTTCTACATCATCGCGGCCGTGGTCGGCGGCTGCCTGTTGACAGGTGGTTACGGAACCGCCATCGGCACCCTGATCGGCGCGTTCATCTTCGGCATGACCAACCAGGGCATCGTCTACGCGGGGTGGAACCCGGACTGGTTCAAGTTCTTCCTCGGCGCGATGCTGCTGTTCGCGGTGATCGCCAACAACGTCGTCCGCAACTACGCAGCGAAAAGGTAAGTAGATGAGCACAACTGCGGAAGCCCCGATCGCCGAGACCCCGTCGGGCGGCGAAACCCCGCTTGTCGAACTCAAACACGTCGGCAAGAGCTACGGAAACATCATCGCCCTGGCGGACATCAACCTGCGGGTCGGTGCCGGCGAGGTGACCGGCGTGCTCGGTGACAACGGTGCGGGCAAGTCGACCCTGATCAAGATCATCGCCGGGCTGCACAAGCCGACCGAGGGCGAACTGCTCATCGACGGCAAGGCCACGGTGTTCGAGTCGCCCAAGGATTCGCTCAACGCCGGCATCGCCACGGTGTACCAGGATCTCGCGGTGGTGTCCTTGATGCCGGTGTGGCGCAACTTCTTCCTCGGCAACGAGTTGCGCAAGAAGGGCATCTTCAAATCGCTCGACATCTCCGCGATGCGTGCGACGACCATCTCCGAACTGCACAAGATGGGTATCGACCTGCCCGATGTCGACGCGCCCATCGGGTCGCTGTCGGGTGGTCAGCGTCAGTGCGTCGCGATCGCGCGGGCCATCTTCTTCGGCGCCCGGGTGCTGATCCTCGACGAGCCCACCGCCGCACTGGGCGTCAAGCAATCCGGCATGGTGCTGCGCTACATCACCGCGGCCAAGGAGCAGGGGTTCGGTGTCATCTTCATCACCCACAACCCGCACCACGCGCACATGGTGGGGGACCACTTCGTGTTGCTCAACCGCGGCAGGCAGAAGCTGGACTGCACGTACGACGAGATCACGCTGGAACACCTCACGCAGGAGATGGCGGGCGGCAACGAACTCGAGGCGCTGAGCCACGAACTGGGCCGCAAGTAGCGTTTCGGACTGTCCAACCGCGCGAGCGTGCGGGTCTGTTGCTCGCCGCGCCGTAATCGGGTGGCAGCCCGCGCACGTTCGTACCCGGTCCAGCGTGCCCAGTCAGCGACGCGTCAAGGCGAACACCCGCAGATCACGATCCGTGCGGGTCTGGTAGGCCCGGTACATCGGGTATGCCAGAAACCGTTGCAGAGCCGCATCGCGTTCGCCGTCGGTGAGCAGCGTCGCGGTGACCGGGATATCTTGTCCCGCCATCGATACCGATGCCCGGGGATCGGCCACCAGATTTGTCGACCATGACGGATGACGTCGCTGTCCGAAGTTGCTGCCCAACACCAATAGCCGGATGTCGCCGTGGACGTAGCTGAGCACGGTGGTGCGTGGCTGACCCGATTTGCGGCCCGTGGTGGTCAACAGCAGTTCAGGCATCGACAACGGCCCGAACAGCGAGAACCGGCCCTTGGTGCGGTTGACCACGCGCTCGTCGAGCGGAACGACGGCCCGGATCACTTTCGACCCGAACGGCGACGCGGCGAACGCGAAAACCGGCTTGAACACAGGGGAGAGGTCGTCACGACCCCAGCCGCCGCGTGGAAAGGAAGCCTCTGGCATCCCGCAATTGTGCGCAGGTGTGTGCAGCGGCGTGACGGAATCACGGGAAGTGTGTCGGGTCCACCGACACCCCGGCGGTGCGCATCCGCGCCGCGTCCTGACCCGGGGGTGCGCCGAACATCCGGCGGTATTCGCGATTGAACTGTGAGGGGCTGTCGTAGCCCACGCGGTGACCGATCCCGGCGACGTCACCGGGATCGGCGAGCAGCAGGGATCGCGCCTGCTGCAGCTGGATCCGCTTCTGGAACTGCAAGGGGCTCATGGCGGTCACGGCGCGGAACTGCCGGTGGAACGCCGAGACACTCATGCCGGACATCTCGGCGAGTTGTTCTGTCCGGATGGGTTCGGCGAAGTTGTCCCGCATCCAGCCGATCGCCCGGTTGATGTGTGACAGATGGCTGTCGGCAATGCCGATCTGGCGCACCGTGGCGCCGTGCCTGCCGGTCAGCGCGCGCCACAGGATCTCCTGTTCGATCAGCGGTGCGAGTACCGGGGCATCTGCGGGACGCTCGAGGAGGCGCAGCAACCGGGCCACGGCATCGAGCAGGTCCGCGTCGGCATCGCCCGTGGCGATCGCGGGAGCGGCTGCGCGGGACCAGGATTCGGGCGGTGCGTGCAGTATCAGTGCTGCCAGGGCGGCCGGGCGCAGCACCAGTCCCATCGCCAGAGACGGATGCGTCGCAGTCGTGGCCAGGTAGTGACCCGTGACAGGCAGGCTTGCGGCGACGAGCAGGTATTGCCCGGCCCGGTATTCGAACACCTCGTCGCCGAGCAGCAGTCGTTTGCCGCCCTGGGCCATGACGACCAGCAGCGGTTCGGTCAGCGAGTAGTCCGGGCTTTGCGGGCCCGCGACCTTCGACAGCAGCAGGCCGTCTATGGGCGTGCTCAGGTCGGGGCGAGCGTGCGTGTCGATCAGCCCGCGGATCTCGGCGAGGGAATCGGCTGCGGTTCGCATGACCTCACCTAACCATCCGAGAAGGCGGTGGATAGCCGGATATGCGCGAATTGAGCAGGATCGTGCAAGATCCGGCGAGGATCGGTCTACCGTGCCTGCCACCGTGGAGCTTCGATGTAGATATCCAATTCTGCTACAAGAAGGAGCAATTCCATGTCGCTGGACAGCTACGTCACCCTCGGTCGATCCGGCCTGCGCGTCAGTCCGTTCGCGCTCGGTGCGATGACGTTCGGAGAGGATCCCGGTGCCGCGGGAACCAGTGTCGAGGAGTCGGAGCGCATCCTCGCCGCGTATCTGGAGCGCGGCGGCAACTTCATCGACACAGCCAACTTCTACACCAACGGACATTCCGAACGGATCCTTGGCGATTTCTTCGCCCGCAGCCCCGGCCGCCGTGACCGCGTCGTGCTGGCGTCGAAGTTCTTCACCAATCTGTTCCCCGGGGATCCGAACGGTGGCGGCGCCGGCCGGTCGTCGATCATCGCGCAGTTGCACGAGACCTTGCGCCGCATGCAAACCGACTACCTCGACGTGTACTGGCTGCACAACTGGGATCGGCACACCCCGATCGAAGAGACCATGCGCACGCTCGACGATCTGGTCCGCGCGGGCACCATCCGCTACATCGGGTTCTCCAACACGCCCGCTTGGGTCACCGCCCAGGCGCAAACCATGGCAGTGCTGCGGGGCTGGACTCCGCTGATCGCACTGCAGGTCGAATACTCGTTGCTGGCCCGCACGGTCGAGGGAGAACTGGCGCCGCTGGCGCTCGACCAGGGCATGGCGCTGGTGCCGTGGAGCCCGTTGAAGAACGGGTTCTTGTCGGGCAAGTACCGGCGCGGCGCAGACGTCGCGGATTCGGCTCGCGCCGCCTACGTCGGAGGTCCGAGCGACGACGAGTACGCCGTCATCGAGGTGGTCGCCGACATCGCCGATGAACTCCAAACCTCGTCGGCTGCAGTGTCGCTGGCGTGGTTGCGGGCGCGCACCGGCACGGTCGTGCCCATCATCGGTGCCAGGCGGTTGGCGCACCTGGAGTCGAACCTGGCCGGGCTCGACATCGAGCTGCAGGCTCAGCAGCTCAAGCGCCTCGACGAGGTCTCGGCTCCCACGCTGAACTACCCCGCGGACTTGAACGGCGCGATGCGAACGACACTGCAGTTCGCGGGCACCACGGTCGACGGTCAGCCGTCCGGTGTCTACCCGCCGCTGCTGGCCAGTGCTGTCCGGTATTGAGCCCACAACCGCGCCGAAACTACGCTTTGTGGCGGGATCTGGGCCGAATTCCCGCAAGAACCGTAGTTTCGGCGCGTCAGGAGAAGGCCGTGCGGAACGCCTCGAGGGCAGCGACACTGTCGCCGGCCGCGTAGGCCTCCATGCCGACCGGCCCGGTATAGCCGCTGTCCCGCAACGCCTTTGCCACGGCCGGGTAGTGGATCTCGCCGGTGCCGGGTTCGCAGCGGCCCGGCACGTCGGCGACCTGGATCTCGCCGACCGCGGCCCCGGCCCGACGTACCAGCTCGACGAGATTGCCCTCGCCGATCTGGGCGTGGTAGAGATCGAGCATCATCTTGACGTTGGGATGTCCGACAGCCTCGACGAGGGCCAAGGTGTCCTTCGCGCGGGCCAGCGGTACCCCTGGGTGATCGACGATGGTGTTGAGGTTCTCCAGGCAGAACGTGACGCCGGCCTCGGCGCCCAGTTCGCCGAGGGATTCGAGACCGCGCAGCGCGGAGAGCCACATGTCGCCGGTCGCGCGGTACTGCGGGCGCGCGGCCTGGCCGTCGACGAGCTCGCCAGGGTGCACCACGAGGCGCGGAACGCCGAGGACCGCAGCAGCTTTGACGGCCTCGCGTGCGGTGCGGACGACCTCGCGGGCCCCATCGGGATCGTAGAGGTCGCCGTGCAGGTAGCCCGTCATAGACGAGAAGCGGGCGCCTGTCGCGGCGAGGGCAAGGAGATCTTTGTCGGCGAAACCCCAGATCTCCACCGCGAATCCGAGGCTGGAAATTCGTCGGACCCGCTCGACGATGTCGAGGTCGGTGAACACCATCTCGGCGCACACGGCCAGCTCGAACGTCATGCGGGTACTCCGGCCAGTGTCACCGGTGCTCCGGTCCGGACGGACTGTGCTGCTGCCAAGGCGATTTCGAGAGCGACCCGGGCGTCGTGGCCCGTGACCGACGGCGTGGTGCCTGCCCGTACCGAGTCGACGAAATGGGCGAACTGTGCGACGTACGCGTCGTGGAACAATTCGGTGTTGAGTCGGCCGGCTTGCGCGGGTTCGCGGCCCGCCAGTAGTACGCCGTTGGAACCGAAGATCTCACCGCGCACGTCGTAGCCGTAGACGGCCTGGAAGCTGGCTTCCGCGATGGCGAACGCGCCGTTGTCGAAGCGCATTTGGACCACCGAGGTGTCCAGGAACCCGGCATCGGCGAACTGCGGGTGGATCAACGCGTCGGCCTGCGCGTAGACCTCGGTCACCCGCGCGCCCGGGTTGAGCCAGCACAGCGTGTCGAAATCGTGGATCAAGGTCTCGTTGAAGATCGTCCACGGCTTGACCCGGGCGGCCACCTCGGCCGAGATGCCCGGGTCGCGGGTCAGCGACCGCAGCATCTGGGGGGTGCCGATTGTGCCCGCGGTGATGGCCGCGTGGACCGTGGCGAAGTCGGTGGCGAAGCGTCTGTTGAACCCGACCTGCAGGGCTACCCCGGCGTCGGCGGCAGCCCCGATCGCGCGGTCGGCGTCGTCGAGGGTCAGCGCCATCGGCTTCTCGCAGAACACGTGCTTGCCGGCCCGTGCGGCCGCCACCACCAGCTCGGTGTGCGTTGCGGCGGGGGAGCTGATGGCGACGGCATCCACTGCCGGGTCGGCGATCAGGTCAGCCGGGTCGGCATAGGAGCGGGGTGCACCTATCGACTGTGCCGCTTCGAGATTCGGATCCGCGACTGCCACGAGTGTGGCGCCGCGAACCCGGCCGGCCAGCGACTCGGCATGGAAGCGGCCGATCCACCCCGTTCCGATGAGGCCGAAGCGCAACTGATCCGACATGAGGACTCCCGATATTCTAGAACGTTCTAGTGCCGAGACGAGTAAAGCGGTCGCGGAGTGCATTCGTCAAGATTTCTCTAGAACGTTCTAGACTGGCCGCATGCGGGATCGGCCAACTCTCCATGACGTGGCGCAACGCGCGGGTGTTTCGCGGGCGTTGGTGTCGATCGTGATGCGCGACGCGCCGGGGGCCAGTGAGGCCACCCGTGAGCGCGTGCGGCGTGCGGCCAACGAGATCGGTTACCGGCCGGACCCGCGCGCGCGGATGCTGCGGTCACAGCGCAGCAATCTGCTGGGCGTGGTGTTCACGGCGGGCCAGGAGTTCCATGCCGGGCTGGTCGACGGCGTCTACCGGGCGGCAGAGATGCGCGGCTATGACGTGCTGCTGAGCTGTGTCACGCCGCACCACAACGAGGTTCGTGCGGTGCGGACCCTGCTCGACGACCGGGTCGAGGCGCTCGTGCTGATCGGTTCCGGGTTGCCCGCGCGGGAACTGGTGGAAATCGATACCCGGCTGCCGGTCACGGTGGTCGCGCGCAAAGTCCGCGGCGTTGACGCCGTCCGCAGCGACGATGCGTTCGGGGCGACCCTCGCGGTGGATCACCTGGCCGATCTGGGACACACGGCTGTCGCCTATCTCGACGGTGGACGGGCACCTGGTGCGGCAGAGCGCCGCAAAGGCTTTCGCGCCTCCACCGCCGCGGCGGGCATCGAAGCGACGATCGCCGCCGGCGGCATCACCGAACGGGATGGTGCGGCCGCCGCGACCCGGCTGCTTGAACACCCCCCTCTGCCCACCGCGGTATTCGCGTTCAACGATCGCTGCGCGCTGGGTTTCATCGACGTCGCCATCCGGGCGGGCGTCCGGATACCGCAGGACGTGTCGGTCATCGGGTTCGACGACAGCCCGCTTGCGGGCCTGGCGCACGTCGACCTGACCACCGTCGGCCAGGACACCGCTCAACTGGCCGAACTCGCCGTGAGCCGCGCCGTCGAACGTATCGACACGACGAGTGGTCGCGTGGACCTGGTGTGTGAACCCAAACTCGTCGTGCGCAGCTCGACTGCCGCGCCGCGGTGAGCTGGCGGGGGTTCAGGTAGACGTGGCTCAGAGATCGAAGATCAGCAGCGAGCTGGATGCCGTCGCGACGACCGCGCCGGCGGCATCGGAGACGACACCCTCGGCGAAGCTGACGCGCGCACCGGACTTGACCAGGGTGCCGGTCGCCGTCAGCTCACCGATACCCGCGCGAACAGGCTTGAGGTAGTTCACCTTGATCTCGATCGAGGTGTAGCCCTTGCCCTGGGGTAGCGCGCTGTGCGCGGCGCAGCCCGTCACAGAATCGAGCAGCGTGCACACGAGTCCGCCGTGTACGGAGCCGATCGGGTTGTATGCGGATTCGTCGGGCGTGCAGGTGAACACCACGCGTCCGGGCTCCGCCGAAGTCATGGTGAACGCCAGCAATCCGGCGATCGGTGGCGGGGACAGGGTGCCGTCGATCACCGCGTTCAGGTAATCGATCCCGGCCATCGACAGGCCGATCGCGGTGGCCGGTGCGGGATCGTGCCAGCTGACGGTCTTGGTTCGTTTCTGGCCCCAGCCGTCGATGTGGGCGTGGGTGGGCTCGGCGGTCATCGTTCCTCCATGTCGTGAGTCTGGGTTGACAAAACTATACTCAGCGGGTGATGGTGATCTGACACGCGGTACACCGGCACCGGGGAGGGCACATGGCATTGCTCGACGACATCGTGAATGCAGCTGGCGGACTGGACCGTTGGCAGGCCGGCCAACAGGTGCTGGGCACGCTGGAAAGCAGCGGGTCGCTGTTCGAGATCAAGAAGATGCCCGGCCGGTCGAAGCGGGAGATCGCCGTCGCTATGCGGGACGTCTGGGCGGCAGTGTGGCCGGCCGGCGAAACATCGCATGTCGAATTCACCGCGGACGGCACCGCGCTGGTCTCCGAGGACGGCACCGAGCTGTCCCGGCGGCGCAACGTGCGGGATACCTTCGCCGGACACGTCCTTGAAAGCCCGTGGAACCCGTTGCAGCGGGGGTATTTCAGCGGTTATGCACTGTGGAACTACCTGAATCTTCCGTTCCTGCTGACGCTGTCCGGGGTCCACACGCACGCCATCGAGCCGATCGGCTCCGGCGGCCGACGCCTTGTCGGCCTGGGCGCGACCTTGCCCGCCGGCCTGCCCAGTCACTGCCGACACCAACAGTTCTTCTTCGGGCCGGATCTGCTGCTGGCCCGGCATGGCTACCACCTCGACATCGCGGGCCGTATCCCCGTGATCCAGTACATCGAAGACTACGTGGACGTCGACGGCTTGAAGATCCCGACGATTCGGCGGGCCTACCTGCGCGATGACCTCTGGCAACCACGGTCGCAGCTCCCGCTGGTGTCACTCCGCTTCACCGGCCTGCGCGTGACGTCCCGTGATCCGGCGACCGCGGTGCGAAATCCCTGACCACCCAATATTTTTACTCGCGGGAGGACTGACCCCATGCAGCATCTGGTACTGACCGAATTCGGAGATCCCCAGGAATGCCTTCAGCTGGTCGACGGCGCGGATCCGGCCCCGGGACCGGGCCACGTGGTGGTTCGGATGGAAGCCGCGGCGATCAATCCCTCCGATCTGCTGTTGATCGCGGGTCGCTACCTCGCTCGTCCCGCCCTACCCGCCACCGTCGGCGCCGAGGGCGTCGGCATCGTCGAGGCGACCGGGCCGGGTGTGAACGGCGCCCTCGTCGGACGGCGCGTCATCGTCCTGCCCACCTTCAAGTACGGCACGTGGTCACAGAAAGTGGTTGCGGCCGAAGAAGATGTCGTCCTGGTGCCGGGGCGGGATCCCGCCCAGTTGGCGATGTTGTCCATCAACCCGGTGACCGCCCACCTGTTGTTGGAGAAGATCACGCCCCTGGAGATCGGAGACTGGGTGGGGCAAACCGCCGCCAACTCCGCGGTCGGACGGCACGTGATCACGCTGGCCAAGCGGCGTGGCATCAAGACGCTCAACGTCGTTCGGCGCGCCGACGCCGTCGACGACGTGCGTCGCGCCGGGGGAGATGTCGTGTTGGTCAGCGGACCGGATCTCGCGGCGGACATCACCAGGGAACTGGGCGAGGAGAACCTGCGCCTGGTGCTCGACCCGCTGGGCGGTACGGCCGCGGCCCCGTTGACCTCCGCGCTGGAATTCGGTGGGTCCGTCGTCAGCTACGGCACTCTGACCGCTGCGTCTGCGGGGTTGACGTCGGCCGACCTGTTCCAGCGCGAAATCCGCCACACCGGATTTTGGCTCGGCAACTGGTACTTTCGGGCGCCGACGCGCGAAATCCGGGCCGTTCTGGGCCACTTGGCCGGCCTGATGGCCGATGGCCAACTCCACGTTCCCATCGAAGCTACCTACCAGCTGAACGACTATCGCAAGGCCTTCCAGCACGCTCAGACAACGCAACGCGGCGGGAAAGTCCTGTTCACCTTCGACTGAGATCACCACGACGAGAGGAACTCATTGTGACCAACCCGATCCTCATCACCGGCGCCACCGGGCGTCACGGCAACACCGGGGAACACCTCGTGCGCCGACTCCGGGAGGCGGGCCACCCGGTCCGGATCCTGACCCGCCGGCGCAGTGAGCGAACCGAGCGGCTTGCGGCGCTGGGTGCCGAGATCGCGGTCGGCGACCTCCATGATCGCCGCACCCTGGTACTGGCTCTCGCCGATGTCGACCTGGCCTACTTCACGTATCCGATCGACTCCGGCGTGGTGACCGCGGCGTCGAATTACGCCGCCGCGGTGCGGGAGGTGGGCCGCTCGCCGCGGACCGTGGTGATGTCGATGGGGCCCGCACATCCGGACAGCCCATCGAACCTGGGGCGTGCCCAATGGCTGGCAGAGCAAATATTGGACTGGGCCGGCCTCGATCTGTTGATCCTGCGGGTCGCGGCCTTGTTCCACGAGAATCTGCTTGTCCTGCACGGTCGTTCGGTGCGCGAGCACGCAGTCATCCGCAACTCGTTCGGCCTTGGGAAGATCGCGTGGATCGGCGGGTGCGACGCCGCGGAGTTGGCGCTGGCCGCCCTGCTGCACCCCGAACGGTTCACCGACACCGTGTACTTCGCCAAAGGCTCCGAGGAGTACAGCCATGTCGAGATCGCCGATCTGCTGACCGAATCCTCGGCCGGCACGATCCGCTACGAACCCATCGGGCAGGACCAGTGGCGCGATGATCTGCTCGCGCTGTCCCAGGCGACGCGTGCCGAGACGGTCAATGCCGCTATGGCGCAGCATATTTCGGCAGTTGGACAAATGGTGGCCCAGAGCGGCCGGACCCTTCCGGCCGATCCGGACGCTTTCCGTGAAATCACCGGCCGGGAGCCGGTCACCCTGCGGGAATTTCTGCTGACCAATCGGGAGGCGTTCGCGACCACCTAGCGCACCGGCAAGCCCGCCGCCCGGTACACCGCGTCGACCAACGCCATGTTGGCCACCGCGTCGTCGGTGTCGAACGGCAGGGGTGTGCCGTGCTCGACGCTTGCGGCGAACGCCTCCAATTGGTGGCTGTAACTCGGCCGCGTGCCCAGATGCTTCACCGTGGTGCCGGCGGAGGTGGTCACCGACAGCCGGTCATCCTCGGCGGGGTGGATGAAATCATGCACGAACGCGTCACCGTCGGTGCCGGTGATCCGCAAGGTGAACGAATAGTCATCGGCCACCATCGAATTGGTCGACAGTCCGCGGGCTCCGCCCGGGAATGAGAACTCGGCATCACAGCGGGCGTCCACGCCGGGGCCGCGCTGCTCGGCGTGCGCCCGCAGCACCGACGGTGCACCCGCCACGCCCGGCACGTCCAGGCGCCCGAGGGTGCGCATGATGTGCACGGCGTAGCATCCCAGATCCATCACCGCTCCGCCGGCCAGCCCCAGGGACCACCGCGGGTCATCGGGGCTTGGCGCGGGCATCGCCATCCGGACCTCGACGGAGCGAATCTCCCCGAGTGTGCCGTCGGCGGCCAGCTCGAACGCGGTCTGCGTCACCGGGTGGAATGCGTAGTGAAATCCCTCCAGCACCGGGACACCGGATGCCTGTGCCGCGTCGGCAACCCGCCGCGCCTCGGCCGCGTTGCGGGCGAACGGCTTTTCGCTGAGCACCGGCTTGCCCGCCGCGATGGCCGCCAGGTTCCACGGCGCGTGCAACGCGTTGGCCAGCGGGTTGTAGACCACGTCGACCTCGGCGTCGTCGATCACATCCTGGTACGAATCGAGCACCCGTTCCACGCCGTACTTCCCTGCGAATGCCTCGGCGCGCCCGCGGTCCCGGGCCGCCACGGCCACCAGCCGGTGACCGAGTTCGGCCGCGGGACCGACGATCGCCAACTCCGCGATCCGGGAAGCGCCCAGAACGCCGATCCTCATGCCGTCACGGACTTGAGGTAGGCCACGCTGGTCAGCACGTCGCGCACCGGCCCCTCGTCGGTGGGCTCGGCCGTCAGGATGGTGTCCTGTTCCATCACGAACCACCCGTCGAAGCCGTTGTCCCGCAACACCGAGACGATGCCGGCGATGTCGACGTCGCCGGTGCCCAGCGGCGTGTACATACCGGCCCGCACCGCGTCGGTGTAGCTGATCTCGCCGGCCTGCACGCGCGCGGCCAAGGCCGCGTCCACATCCTTGAGGTGCGTGTGCTTGATGCGGTGCGGCACGGCCTTGGCCAACTCCAGCGGATCGGTGCCGCCGATCAGCAGGTGGCCGGTGTCAAGACACAGCGGGATCGCCGAGCCGGCCAGCACCCGGTCCACGTCGGAGTGCGTCTCCACCATGGTGCCGACGTGTGGGTGCAGCACGGCGAGCAGTCCGGCCGCCGCGGTGATCTCGGCGAGCCGATCGAGATTGGCCAACAAGGTGGCCCACTGCTCGTCGTCGAGTTCGGGACGTGAGTCGTAGCCGTCGGCGCCCGTGGCGGCGGCCAGTACGACGACACCCGCGCCCGCCGCGCGCAGCGAGGCCAGCGGGCCCGAGAGATCACCCGCGGGATCGTGCGCGGCGTCGTGCAGCACCACCGGGACGAATCCGCCGACGCAGGAAAGACCGTGCGCAGCAAGGACTCCGGTGAGCTCTCGGGTGTCTGCGGGGAGGAACCCGTCGGGCCCCAGCTCCGTCGCGGTCAACCCCGTCTCGCGCATCTCGGACAGCACCCGGTCACGGTGCAGTTGGTGGCCCCAGCCGGGCACCTCGCACACACCCCACGAAATCGGGGCTCCCGCAATCTTCATCGTGCTCATGCGTTACGAACCTCCTCGATACGCACCGGTGCGCCGCGGCGCAGTGACTCGGTGGCGGCCTCGGCCAGCCACGCCACTTCGACCGCGTCGGCTACAGTGGCACCGGGAATCTGCTCGCCCTTGACCACCGAGACGAACCCGGCCAGCTCGGCCCGGAACGCGTCGGTGAACCGGTCCATGAAGAAGTGGTGGTAGGGCCCGGCCGGAAAGTCATTGCGGGGATCCATGTTCCGCATCGGCGCGCCCTGATCCCAGCCCGCGACCACGGTGTCGTTGAAGCCGTGCACTTCGAGTCGGCAGTCATAGCCGCGGCCGTTGTAGCGTGCGGCCGACACGATGCCCATCGCGCCACCGTCGAACTTCACCACGACTGCCGCGGTGTCGACGTCGCCGTACTCGGTGAAGCGCGGATCACCCTGCACGGTTCCCGTGGCGTACACCTCCACCGCGTTCTGGCCCGTGATCCAACGCAGCACATCGAAATCGTGGACCGCACAGTCGCGGAAGATTCCGCCCGAGCCCTTGATGTACTCCATGGGCGGGGGAGCGGGATCCATCGTGGTGCTGCGCACCGTGTGCAGGTGCCCCAGCGATCCCGAATCCACGGCATGTTTGGCCGCGGCGAAGGCGGCGTCGAACCGGCGCTGGTAGCCCACCTGGACCGGTACGCCGGCCCGCGCGATGACATCTGCGACGTGGGCGCTTTCGGCCGCGGTCGAGGCGATCGGTTTCTCGCAGAACGTCGGCAGCCCGCGGTGTACGGCAGCAAGGGTCAGCTCCGCGTGGGCCGGCGTGGCTGCCGCCACCACGACGCCGTCGACCCCGGAATCAAGCAGGTCTTCGACCGAATCAGCAGGTTTTGCACCGTGTTTGGCGGCGACTGCGGCAACCATCTCGGGTCGCTCGTCGGCCACCACCAGGCCGTCGATGCCGTCGAGGCCGGACAGCGTGTCGACGTGGAAGGCGCCGATGCGGCCCAATCCGATTACGCCGAGCGTGGTCATGGGATTCTCCGTTCGTTCTGCTGGTCGAGGATGACGTCGAGTTCTGCGGGATTGAGCGCGTCGGCCAGTGCCGCCAGGACGGTGTCGACCTGGCTCGGCGGCGCGAGGCTGCCGATGGGCTGGTCGCGGTCGAGATTGGTCGGGAACGCGTATCCCTCCGCGGTCGCGGTGACGACGTTGGCGAGTTCGCGCTCCGAGCGGCCGGCGGCCTGCATCGCCAGCAGCGCGGGGTAGACCGCGCGGATCATCGCGGCACGGTCGAGTGATTCCATCGCGCGGCCGAACGGTGACGAGATCTGCAGCAGGTTCGCCATGCGGCGGATGTCGGCCGAGGTGTTAGTGCCTGCCCCGTGATACAGCGCGGGGTTGAAGAACACCGCGTCGCCCTTGCCCAACGGGATCTGCACCTGACGGTCCGCGAAGAACTCGATGAACTCGGGCCGGTAGAACGCGATGTAACCCGCCTCGAAGGTTTGCGAGTAGGGCAGCAGCATGGTCGGCCCGCTCGCGAGCGGCATGTCGCAGTGGGCGACCGCACCCTGCAGCGTCAGGGCGGGTGACAGCCTGTGCATGTGCGCCGGGTAGGCGGCGAGCTGATCGGGGCTGACGAACCCGAGGTGATAGTCGCGGTGCGGAACCTGCGCGGCGCCACCGGGATTGACGACATTGACCTGAGAGGTCACCTGGTAGCGCGGCCCCAGCCAGGCTTGCGAGATCACGGCGAGGGTGTCGTTGGCGTAGTACTCGGCATAGACCTCGGGGGAGTGCAGCGCCAGCTTCTGCTGCGCGTTCCAGATGCGGTCGTTGGCCCCGGCCTTGCCGAAGTGGTCACCCGCGGCAGCACCTTCGGCGTGCTGGGCGTCGATCAGCGCCGTGAATGCCGCACTCGCGCGGTCGACGACATCACCGTCGAAGGCACCTTCGAACACCACCACGCCCGGGCCGTCGGCGAGCGCGCCGATCAGTTCGGTCTGCAGTGCGCGACGGTCGCACTCCGCCACGGTGGCAGCCGAGTACACCGGCACGTTGTGCCGGATGTCGGAGGCGCACGGGTAGTCGGAGGCGTTGGTGGTGCGGGAGACCTGGGCGCGGAAGTCGTCGAGTGAGCAGTCGGCATCCTCGATCCAGGCCCGGTTCCCGGTGCGCAATGTCGCGGTCATGGCTGACAGTCTTGCTGTGTTCTGTGGCACAATCAACGGCAAAAATCCATCAAAAAACCATCACCTCTTTCGGCGAGCAGTCACTCCGGTACCCCGTAACTGCGTTACCCGGGTACCTATGCGTCTGCTCGGCCGGGAAAGGGACACCTCTACATGGCGCACCGATACAAGGTCCGCGAGATCGCGCAGCAATGCGGGCTCAGCGAGGCCACGGTCGACCGAGTCCTCAACAACCGGCCCGGGGTGCGGGAGAACACGCGCGCCGAGGTGCATCAGGCCATCGCCGACCTGGACAAGCAGCGGGCGCAGTTGCGGCTCAACGGTCGCCGATACCTCATCGATGTCGTCATGCAGACCCCGCAACGGTTCTCGGACGCCTTCCGGAGCGCGGTGGAGGCCGAGTTGCCTACGTTCGCGCCCGCCATGCCGCGGGCCCGGTTCCACCTCTCGGAGTCGGGCTCGGCGGACCGCATGGTCGAGGTGCTGGCCGGCATCCGCGGCAGCCACGGCGTCATCCTCAAGGCGCAGGACGAGCCGGCGGTGGTCGAGGCGGTCGACCGTCTGGTCGAGGCCGGAGTCCCGGTTGTCACCTATGCCACCGACATTCCCGGCAGCGCGCGGCAGGCCTACGTCGGGATCGACAATCACGGTGCCGGGGTGACCGCTGCCTACCTCGTCAACGAGTGGCTCGGCACGGAGTCCGGTGACGTGCTGATCACGTTGAGTCGCACGGTCTTTCGTGGTGAGGGCGAACGAGAGGTGGGATTCCGGTCCGGGCTGCGGAACTCCGGCCGGGAGATCGTCGAAGTCACCGACAGCGACGGCATCGACGCCACCGTGGAACGCCTCGTGCTCGACGCCCTCGAGCGGCATCCGTCGGTGCGGGCCGTCTACTCGCCCGGTGGCGGCAACACGGCCACGGTCGCGGCGTTCGAGGCGCTCGGACGGGGCTGCCGGGTGTTCGTCGCGCACGATCTCGACGCCGACAACCGCAGGCTGCTCCGTGACGGCCGGATTTCGGTGGTTCTGCACAACGATCTGCGGGCCGACGCGAGGCTGGCCATCCGGGTGATCCTGCAGCGACACGGCGCCCTGCCCGCCGAGCCGGTGCGGCCCACTCCGATCCAGGTGATCACCCCTTACAACGTGCCTGCATGATTGCCGCGTCCTCGGCTCACAGTCATTGCCGCTACCATTTCGCCGCACGGTCTTGCTCATATGCCGGCCGCAAACCAGACCACGACCGAGAGACCTGATCTATGCCCAACGAGTTGATCCCGGGCGTCACCGTGTTGGGCAACCTGGCGATCGACATCATCAACGGTGCCCCGCGGAGCCCCGGTGGATGCGCGTCGTTCGCCGGTGTCGCGCTGGAAGCCGCCGGGGGCGTCGGGCGGATCGTCGCGATGGGTGCCGAGGCCGATCACGCGCTGTTCGACGCGTTGCAGGAGCGCTTCGACGGAATGGTCGCGATCCTGCCGTCCGACGTCACGAGTTCGTTCCGACTCGACTACGACGACACCGACCACCGGCACATGGCGGTGGAGGCCATCGGCCCGGTGTGGGATGCCGACGACATCGCGGCCGCCGACCCCACGACGACATGGGTGCACCTGGCACCGCTGCTGCGCACCGATTTTCCCGCGGAGACGCTTGCGGTGCTGGCGGACCGCGGGCACCGCGTCGCGTATGACGGTCAGGGGCTGGTGCGGGCGGACAGCCTCGGCCCGTTGGTGGAGGACCGGCACTTTCCGCGCGATCTGCTGACGCACCTCGATGTGCTCAAGCTCGCCGAGGACGAAGCCGTCGTGGTCGCCGACGGGGAGTTCGACGCATCGACCGCCGAGCGACTCGGCGTGCCGGAGATCGTCGTGACCTACGGCTCGGAAGGCTGCGTGATCTATCTCGAGGGCACGGTGGTCCGCGTGCCCGCGGCGTGGCGCGTGATGGATGTCCAGACGACGGGCGCGGGTGACATGTTCACGGCCTGTTATGTCGCCAATCGGGCAGCCGGTGCCGACCCCCGGCTCGCCGCGGAACGGGCCAGTGAACTCGTCGCGCGTGAGCTCGACAAGCGAGTACACGTGGGTACCGCGCGCCGCCCCGCCGACGGGCGTAACCGCAGGTCGACGGCCTGACTCGACGGGTGTCAAGAACGCACCGACGAGTGCTAGCCACCAGCTACCCGCGGGTAGCTTTTCCTTAGAGAATGTCGTTCTCCTGAACGTGACGAAAACCACACTTGTGTCTCAAGTCGTCGTTCTTCACGTCCATGAGCAGCATCTTCGGTTGCAGCTGCGCCGCGTGTCGGACCCGGCCGCGGTAAAGCCCAGCCTAAGAACAGTGCAATAATCGGTACTGCTAGTGACATCAAAATTTTGACCCACGCTTGAACCGATGGCCCTCCCCGGCAGTGTTCCCTATGACGGGCCCGGTGACGGATCGGAAAGACGTGGTCGAAATGCGCGTGAAAGGCGGTAGCCGTGGGTGAGAACGGCAACGGCAATGGTGCCGCGCCGCGGCAGAAGCTGGAGAAGGTTGTCATCCGCTTCGCCGGCGACTCCGGCGACGGTATGCAGCTGACCGGTGACCGGTTCACCTCCGAGGCCGCGCTGTTCGGTAATGACCTGGCCACGCAGCCGAACTACCCCGCCGAGATCCGGGCTCCACAGGGCACGCTGCCCGGGGTGTCGTCGTTCCAGATCCAGATCGCGGACTACGACATCCTCACCGCCGGTGACCGCCCCGACGTTCTCGTCGCGATGAACCCCGCGGCCCTCAAGGCCAACGTGTCGGATCTGCCGCGCGGCGGGTTGATCATCGCCAACTCCGACGAGTTCACCAAGCGCAACCTCGCGAAGGTCGGATACGACGCCAACCCGCTGGAGACCGACGAGCTGTCCGACTACGTCGTGCAGTCGGTCGCGATGACCACCCTCACGCTCGGCGCGGTCGAGGAGATCGGCGCGACCAAGAAGGACGGTCAGCGCGCCAAGAACATGTTCGCGCTCGGCCTGCTGTCCTGGATGTACGGACGCGAGCTGGAACACAGCGAGGCGTTCATCCGGGAGAAGTTCTCCCGCAAGCCCGATGTCGCCGAGGCCAACGTGCTGGCGCTCAAGGCCGGCTGGAACTACGGCGAGACCACCGAGGCATTCGCGACCACCTATGAGGTGTCGCCCGCCAAGCTCACGTCCGGTGAGTACCGGCAGATCTCGGGCAACACGGCGCTCGCGTACGGCATCGTGACGGCCGGTCAGCTCGCGGGTGTTCAGGTGGTGCTGGGCACCTACCCGATCACCCCGGCGTCCGACATCCTGCACGAGCTTTCGAAGCACAAGAACTTCAACATCCTCACGTTCCAGGCCGAGGACGAGATCGCCGGCATCGGAGCCGCCATCGGCGCGTCGTACGGTGGCGCGCTGGGCGTCACCAGCACGTCGGGCCCCGGCGTCTCGCTGAAGTCGGAGGCCATCGGTCTCGCGGTGATGACCGAGCTTCCGCTGATCGTCATCGACGTGCAGCGCGGCGGCCCGTCGACCGGCCTGCCCACCAAGACCGAGCAGGCCGACCTGCTGCAGGCGCTGTTCGGCCGCAACGGTGAGTCACCGGTCGCCGTGCTGGCGCCGCGGTCACCGTCGGATTGCTTCGACATCGCCGTGGAGGCCGCCCGGATCGCGGTCGACTACCACACGCCGGTGATCATCCTGTCCGACGGCGCGGTGGCCAACGGCTCCGAACCGTGGCGGATCCCGGATGTCAGCACGTATGCGCCGATCGAGCACACGTTTGCGAAGTCGGGCGAGCCGTTCCAGCCGTATGCGCGCGATCCGGAGACCCTGGCCCGCCAGTTCGCCGTGCCGGGCACACCGGGTCTGGAACACCGCATCGGCGGCCTCGAGGCGGCCAACGGTTCGGGCAATATCTCGTACGAGCCCAAGAACCACGACCTCATGGTCCGGCTGCGCCAGGAGAAGATCGCCGGTATCACGGTGCCCGATCTGGAGGTCGACGATCCCAGCGGCGACGCCGAACTGTTGATGCTCGGGTGGGGCAGCTCGTACGGCCCCATCGGCGAGGCCTGCCGGCGTGCCCGGCGCAAGGGCATCAAGGTGGCCCAGGCCCACCTGCGTCACCTCAACCCGTTCCCGGCCAACCTCGGTGAGGTGCTGCGGCGCTACCCCAAGGTCGTAGTGCCGGAGATGAACCTCGGCCAGCTGGCCTTGCTGCTGCGCGGCCGTTACCTCGTCGACGTGCAGTCGGTGACCAAGGTCGAGGGCATGGCGTTCCTGGCTGATGAGGTCGAGGGCATCATCGACGCGGCGCTGGACGGCACGCTCGGTGAGAAGGAAGCGGACAAGGCCAAGTTCGCGCGGTTGGCGGCGGCCACCATCGAGGAACCTACCGAGTCGAACGCTGTGGGAGCGAACGCATGACTGACCTGATTGGCACGGATCTGGGGCTCAGCGAAGCCCCGTTGACCAAGACCGCGCTGGTGCCCACGACCGACACCCCGCAGAAGGGCAAGGACTTCACCAGTGACCAGGAGGTCCGGTGGTGCCCCGGGTGCGGTGACTACGTCATCCTCAACACCATTCGCAACTTCTTGCCGGAGCTCGGCCTGCGCCGCGAGAACATTGCGTTCATCAGCGGCATCGGCTGCTCGAGCCGGTTCCCGTACTACCTGGAGACCTACGGTTTCCACTCGATTCACGGGCGCGCCCCCACCATCGCGACGGGCCTGGCCCTGGCCCGCCCGGATCTGTCGGTGTGGGTGGTCACCGGTGACGGTGACTCGCTGTCCATCGGTGGCAATCACCTGATCCATGCGCTGCGCCGCAACATCAACATCACGATCCTGCTGTTCAACAACCGGATCTACGGCCTGACCAAGGGGCAGTATTCGCCGACTTCCGAGACCGGCAAGATCACCAAGTCGACCCCTATGGGTTCGCTGGACTACCCGTTCAATCCCGTGTCGCTGGCGCTGGGCGCCGAGGCCACGTTCGTCGGCCGGGCGCTGGACTCCGACCGCAAGGGCCTGACCGAGGTACTGCGCGGCGCCGCCGAACACCGCGGCGCTGCCCTGGTCGAGATCATGCAGGACTGCCCGATCTTCAACGACGGGTCGTTCGATGCGCTGCGCAAGGAAGGCGCCGAGGAGCGCCTGATCAACCTCAGCCACGGTGAGCCGATCGTCTTCGGCGCCGACGGCGAGTACTGCGTGGTCAAGTCCGGCTACGGGTTGGAGGTCGCCAAGACCGCCGACGTCGCGGCCGACGAGATCGTGGTGCACAACGCCGAGGTCGAGGATCCCGCCTACGCGTTCGCGCTGTCGCGGTTGAGCGAGCAGAACCTCGACCACATGGTCATGGGCATCTTCCGCAAGGTGAACAAGCCCACCTACGACGACGCCGCCCGCCAGCAGGTGGCCGACGCACGTGCGGCCAAACCGTACGACACGACCGCACTGCAATCGCTGCTTCGCGGCAAAGACACCTGGACTGTGGACTAAGTTCTGTAGGGGTGACGCACCCCATCCCGTTGGCTGCAGTGGTGTTGGCAGGCGGGGCATCCCGGCGCATGGGACGGGACAAGGCCACGTTGCCCTTCGAAGGTTCGACGCTTCTTGAGCGGGTGGTCGCGGCCGTGCGGGTCCGGTGCGATCCGGTCTTCGTCATCGCCGCTCCCGGCCAGCCGCTGCCGCATGTCGATGCGCAGATCCTGCGTGACGACGTGCGCGGTGTCGGCCCGCTCGTCGCGACCGGGCGCGGCTTGCGTGCGGCCGGGGCAGCCGGGCGTGAGCTCGCGTTCGTCTGCGCGGTCGACATGCCGTACCTGTCGGCCGACCTCATCGACGAACTGGCCGGCCCAGCGGTGCGACTGGGGGCAGACATCGTGTTGCCCTGGGACGGTCGCGACCACTACCTGGCCGGTATCTATCGCAGCGCGCTGACCGAGCAGATCGCGTCCCTCGTGGCCGCCGGGGAGCGCAGCATGCGCGCGCTGGCCGAGACTGTCGACACTCAACGCATCGTGCTGCCCGCCGACCAGCGTTCGTTGACCAACGTCAACACCGCAGCAGACCTCAGCTGAGCCTCGCCCGAACGGCTGTGCACCGCCCAGCAAATTGCGAATTCGACACGTTCTCAGAGTGAATTTATCGTTCCGATATTAATCAGCAATACTTCGTTCATCTAACTCTCTGTCAGAATTCCGCCCCGCCATTCGCGAATCCGCCTGGGCGCATCCCGCACCTCCGCGGGTGGGAATCGAAAACCGTTGGCATCAAGCGGTTTTCACGTTGAAACTGGGTGATTGCGCTGGAATCGTGGGCATTTCCGCCACGAGAAACCAAGGAAAAAGCACCGAAGAACCGGTGATCACGGTCGCATTTTGGCGAGGTGGCCGTCGCCGTGTGGCGGTCGGGTCGCGGGCCGGCACTGTCGCGGGCGTTGCGCGACTGTTGTGTGCTCGTGAAAACTGTTGATACACAATGCTATACCTGCCAACGGCAGCGGATGGGCAACCGTGACGCCGCACCTCGCGCTTCCCGTCGTCGAGTCGTAATACTCTGTCGGGCAGCAGAATTGGGTTCTACTGCGAGGCGTCGTGGCTGTTGTGCTGCAGCGAACTGTTGACCTGGTCGGCGCACGATAACACTCGCTGATGGCATCTACCAGCGCTTTTGGGTCGAGGTGGGCGCCAACTCGGCGGACGGTTCGGCGAATTCTGGTGGCCCAGCTCACAAAATGCCGGTGATATACCTCACGTTTGGTACGCGGCGCTGGTCAATCGCCCGATCCGCAAAAGTAAGAGTTGACCTGCATAAACGATTCTCTCATCGTCTCGTTATCTGCTCGTGATCTTTCCGCTATCGCTTGTAGATCGATATGACTTCTGTTCGAGACCTTTGTACCGTCCCTGACGTCTCCGAAACGGAGCAAATAATTTCAAAACCACGAACCTGCGTGTGAGTGGGGCCGCGGCGGCGACAGCGCCCAAGCGGGAGCCGGGACGCGGTCCCGGCAGGGCGTTCTGGCCACCCCTTTCGTGCCTGACCGAGACGGCACGAACCAACTCCTCCTGCCCGGATTCCGGCAGTCGCGCCCGCGTGAGCGGGTGCCGATGGCGCGCGCTTGGCGAAAGGAATGAAGTGAAGAACATCCGCAAGACGTTTGGGCTGGGCATCATCGCCGGAGCGCTCGCTGTTGCTCCGATCGCGCTGGGCGCCGGCACCGCCAATGCGGACAGCGTTAACTGGGACGCCGTTGCGGCCTGCGAATCGGGCGGCAACTGGGCGATCAACACCGGTAACGGGTACTACGGCGGCCTGCAGTTCACCATGAGCACCTGGCGTGCCAACGGTGGGTCCGGTTCGCCCCACAATGCGTCGCGCTCGGAGCAGATCCGCGTCGCCGAGAACGTGCTGCGCTCGCAGGGCATCGGCGCGTGGCCGGTGTGCGGTAAGCGCGGCTAGCCGATCGATATTTCCGCCAGGATTCTGGCTCGCAACGGCACCGGGTTCGCCCCGGTGCCGTTTGCTTTCTCTTGTTCCACTCCTTGCTGCCTCGCCCCATGGGCCCGACCGGACTCATGAGGATCAAGCGTTGCTCAAGCCTCGAAAAAAACTTTCGCCACCCCTGTAACAGGTGAGGTTGGTCACACGACGTAAACAGTGACCGCGCTGATGCAGAAACGTGATCTCGCTGGTGTCGGTCCTGGTGTCGAAGGTCGGGGAAGGACCGCGAGATGACCATTCGTAGGGCTGTAACCAGGGGTTTCTGGCTCACCGCAGTGAGCGGCGCGCTCGCACTGGCCCCGATGACGCTGTCCGGTTCCGCCATGGCGACCGCGAACGCCGACACGGTCAACTGGGACGCCATCGCTCAATGCGAGTCCGGCGGCAACTGGTCGACGAACACCGGCAACGGCCACTACGGCGGATTGCAGTTCAAGCCGACCACGTGGGCCGCGCACGGCGGTGTCGGGTCGCCGGCCACCGCTACGCGCGAAGAACAGATCCGGGTCGCCGAGAACGTCTTGGCCACGCAGGGCATCGGAGCGTGGCCGAAGTGCGGCGCGCAGGGCGGCGCCCCGGCCGGATGGGGTGCTCCCGCCGCGACCGCCCCCACGGGATGCGGCGCGGTCAGGCCCGGCAGTGTGCTCGGCATCGTCGACCTGCGCCAGCTGTGCTCGTCGCTGCTCGGCCCGCTGACCGCTCTCGGAACCCCTCGCTGAGCGTCACCGCACCGGCTGGAACGCCGAATACGCGGCGATGGATGCCAGATGCCGGGTGAGCACCGGCTCGGGAACCAGCACGGTGGCGCGTGCCGCCACGGCGCTGAGAACTGCGGGACGCAGGTTCACGATGCGGCCGATCATCCGTGATTCGCGCACGATCGCCGAAACCCGGCGGCGCCGTCGTGACTCGAACCGCTCGAACGCCGCGGCCACATCCCTCTCCCGGCCGACCAACGCGGCGAGGACGGCCGCATCCTCGAGGCCCTGACACCCGCCCTGCCCCAGATGCGGGCGCATCGGGTGAGCGGCGTCCCCGGCGACCACCACGCGTCCACGCGCCCAATGCCGGGCCGGCACCCGATCGTAGAGATCGTTGCGCAACAGCTCGTCGGGCTCCGTGGTGGCGAGCAGTGTCGGGATGGGCTCCGCCCACGCGCCGAACAGCTGCCGCAGGTGCGCCAGCTCGCCGCGCACGGCGACCTGGCCCTGCGGTGCGCGTTGCGTCGCGAACCAATACGTGTGGTCGAGTCCGAGGGGGACATGACCGACTTCGATGCCCGCGCCCATGGTCTCGCCCGCCAACTCCGGGGCGATGACGTGTTCGGCGACACCGCGCCACGCGGTATAGCCCGCGTAGCGGCGGGGCAACGGCCCGTTGAGATGGCGGGCCACCACCGAATCGACGCCGTCCGCGCCGATCACCGCCGCAGCGGTCCGGACGGAGCCGTCGGTCAACTCCACCCGGGTGCCGTCGGCGTCGATTGTCTGCACGGCAACCCCGTACTCGACCGTGCCCGGATGCAGGGCCGCCGTCAGGATGCCGGTGAGGGCGGCTCGGCGGATCACCACGAGCGGCTCACCCAGGGCGCGGACCATGCGGTCCGCCGCCGGGCGCCGCAGCCACGTGCCGTCGTGCCAGCGCACTGCCCCCGCCGTGACGCGGCCGCCCGCGGCGCGCACCGCGTCGCCCAACCCGATCTCGTCGAGCGCCGCAAGAGCGTTGGGCCAGATGCTGATTCCGGTGCCGGACGAGACGTCGGCACGCGCCTCGACGACGCTCACCTCGAATCCGCGCCGCTGGAGGGCGACGGCCGTCGCGAGGCCCGTGATCCCGGCCCCCACCACGAGCATCGGCGCTGCCATCCGTCGACAGTAACCAAAGGTGGTTCCCACTACCGGAGTTGGGATCGGTAGCGTGCTCGCGGCGGCACGCTGTTGCCGACCCGACAACAGAACAGAATGAGAGAACTGATGAGATTCACCCGCTTCGGCATCACGCTCACCGCTGCGGCGATCGCAGCTTCTGCACTGAGCGGCTGCTCGAAGGTCACCGAGCTCAGGGATGTCGCCTCGGATGCCGCGGAAAAGGTGGTGTCCTCAGGCACGGAGAAGATCACCGAAGCGGTTTCGGGGAACCTGCTCACCGCGGAAGGTATGGACAATGCCCTCGCGGCGATATCCGAGAAGGTCGGCGCGAATCCGATGCAGGTGGTGGAGATGACCATCAGTCCGTCGGCCCTCACCGTCCAGGCCGTCGACCCCAACGCTCCGACCGAGCTGAACCAATGGAGCTACACCGCGGGCACCGTCGGGCCGTCGCGCCCAGTCGACTACGACGACGACACCGAAGCGCTGCAGCAGAATCTGTTCGCGATCACCGACGTCCCGACGAGCGCCATCGCCACGGCGATCGAGGCCGCAGTCCCGGCGAGTGAGGTCAAGGACGGCACCGTGCAGACCGTGAGCATCAAACGCAACCTGCCGTTCGACGAGAACGTGATCATGTTCATCAACGTCGACAGCGACCGGAGCAGCAAGCAGGTTCGCGCGGACACCACCGGCCAGGTCACCCAGGTGGTCTGACCCGGCGCCGCTACCGTGGGTGATCATGACGCCGTTCCACGATCTCGACGAATACCTTGCGCTGCCCCGGGTATCGGGGCTGGCGGTGTCGCCGGACGGTTCGCGACTGGTCACCACGGTCAGCGTGCTCAACGACAAACGCACTGAATTCGTCACGGCGATCTGGGAATTGGATACCCGCGGCGAACAGCCCGCGCGACGGCTGACCCACGGCGCCAAAGGCGAGTCCGCGCCGGCGTTCACCAGCGGCGGCGACCTGCTGTTTCTCTCCGCGCGTCCGGCGCAGGGAGACACCGAGGACAAGCCGCCCACAGCGCTGTGGCGGTTGCCCGCTGCAGGCGGTGAGGCCGTGGTGGAGTTGGCCATGCCGGGCGGAGTCAGCGGCGCGGTGAGCGCGCGGGACGCCGACGTCACGGTGGTCAGCGCGGCGCTACTGGCGTCGGCCGAGAGCATCTCCGACGACAAGGCGCTGCGGGGCCGGCGCAAGGACAACGCGGTGTCGGCGGTGCTGCACACCGGTTATCCGGTCCGGTTCTGGGATCACGACCTCGGTCCCGACCAGCCTCACCTCATCGACGTCGACGGGCCGACCGACCTCACCACGCATCCCGGTGCGGCGTTGCGCGAGACGGCTTTCGACGTCGGCGCCGACGGTGACTTCGTCGTCACGTCGTGGCACGTCCCCGGGCCGGGTGCGGCCAATCGCTCCATCCTGGTCCGGATCGACCGCGGCACCGGAACCCGCACGACCATCGCCGAGGAACCCGGCGCCGAACTCGAGCACCCCGCCATCGCGCCCGACGGCAGTGCGGTGGCATTCACCAGGGAGACCCATTCGACGCCCACGACCGCGCCGCGGATCACCTTGTGCTGCATGCGCTTCGGGGAAGAACCCGTCGAACTCACCGCGGCCTGGGATCGTTGGCCCGCGTCGGTGGCATGGGCCGCGGACTCGTCGGCGCTGATCGTCACCGCCGACGAGGCCGGGCGCCGCCCGATCTTCACGGTCGATCCGCGCAGCGGCGCCGTCGCCAAGCTCACCGACGACGACTACGCCTACACCGATGTGTGCCCGGCCCCCGGCGGAATCATCTACGCGCTGCGCAGTTCCTACGCCGTGCCGCCGCATCCCGTCCGGCTCGACCCGGACGGCACCGTGACCGAACTGCGGTGCGTGGATCTGCCCGAACTCCCCGGAACCCTCACCGAGCTGACCGCCACCGCGGCCGACGGCACCCCGATCAGATCCTGGCTCACGCTGCCGGCCGGGGACGAGCCGGCCGAACTGGTGCTCTGGATCCACGGGGGGCCGTTGGGGAGCTGGAACACCTGGCACTGGCGGTGGAACCCGTGGCTGCTGACCGCGCACGGCTACGCGGTGCTGATGCCGGACCCGGGGCTGTCGACGGGCTACGGCCAGCAGTTCGTCCAGCGCGGTTGGGGTGCCTGGGGCGCCGAGCCCTATACCGACCTCATGTCCGCGGTCGACGCCGCGTGCGAGCATCCGCGGATCGACGAGTCCAGGACCGCCGCGATGGGCGGTTCGTTCGGTGGCTACATGGCCAACTGGATCGCGGGTCAGACCGACCGGTTCGACGCGATCGTCACGCACGCGAGCCTGTGGGCGCTCGACCAGTTCGGGCCGACCACCGATGGCGCGTACTGGTGGGCACGCGAGATGACACCCGAAATGACACAACGTAATTCGCCGCATCAGCACGTAGCCCGGATCAACACGCCGATGCTGGTGATCCACGGCGACAGGGACTACCGCGTGCCCATCGGGGAGGCCCTGCGGCTGTGGTACGAACTGCTCACCGAATCCGGTCTGCCGGCCGACGAGAACGGCGAGAGCCCGCACCGGTTCCTCTACTACCCGACCGAGAACCACTGGGTGCTGGCGCCGCAACACGCCAAGATCTGGTACCAGGTGGTGACGGCCTTCCTCGGCCGGCATCTGCGCGGCGAGGAGGTTCAGCTCCCCGAACTGCTCGGGTAGCGTCGGAGCGGTGACGCAGCGTGAATTCGACCTGGTGCTGTACGGCGCGACGGGATTCGCAGGCAAACTGACCGCCGAGTATCTGGCCACCGCCGCGGGAACCACCTGCATCGCGCTGGCCGGCCGCTCCGAGGACCGGTTGCGCGCGGTGCGCGACACCCTCGGCGCGGGTGCGCAGGACTGGCCTTTGATCGTCGCCGACGCGTCGGCGCCGTCGACCCTCGACGCCATGGCAGCTCGCACCCAGGTGGTGGTGACGACAGTCGGGCCCTACACGAAATACGGGCTGCCGCTGGTGGCGGCGTGTGCCGCGGCGGGCACCGATTATGCCGACCTCACCGGTGAGACGATGTTCATCCGCAGCAGCATCGACCTGCACCACAAGCAAGCGGCCGACACCGGTGCGCGCATCGTGCACTCGTGCGGATTCGATTCCGTCCCATCCGATCTCACCGTCTACGCGTTGTACCGCCGCGCGCTCGCCGACGGCGCGGGCGACCTGGGCGACACCAACCTGGTGGTCCGTACCTTCGCAGGCGGGGTGTCGGGCGGCACGGTCGCATCGATGTTCGAGGTGCTGCGCACGGCATCGGAAGATCCCGAATCCCGCCGGTTGATGAACGATCCCTACACGTTGAGCCCGGATCGCGCCGCCGAACCCGAGCTCGGTGGCCAGCCCGACGTGCGGTGGCGCAGGGGTGCGGAGATCGCTCCCGAACTGGCCGGATACTGGACCGGTGCGTTTGCGATGGCCGGTCCCAACACTCGAATCGTGCGGCGCAGCAACGCTTTACTGGATTACGCCTACGGCCGCCGGTTCGAGTATGCCGAGCAGATGAGCCTTGGTCGGTCGGTCGTGGCACCGGTGGCCGCTGCCCTGGTGACCGGATCCAACGCCGTAACGCTCGGCCTCGGCGGGCGGTACTTCGACCGGTTGCCGTCCGCCCTCGTCGAGCGGCTGGCGCCCAAGCCCGGCACCGGCCCCAGCGAACAGACCCGCGAGAAGGGGCATTACCGCGTCGAGACCTACACCACGACGTCGTCGGGCGCCCGCTACGTGGCGACCATGGCGCAGCAGGGCGACCCGGGCTACAAGGCCACCGCGGTGTTGTTGGGGGAGTGCGGGTTGGCCCTGGCGCAGGATCGCGACAAACTTTCGGAGCTTCGCGGCGTGCTCACGCCTGCCGCCGCGATGGGTGAGGCGCTGCTGGCGCGGCTGCCTGCGGCGGGGGTAACGCTGGAAACCGACGCGCTGGGCTGATCGGATCTGCGCGCGCGGAACGCCTGTGGGACAAGATCAAATTCGACTAGTGTCGTCGGCGAGCACACAGTTCGCCAGCAACGAAGGTGGGAAAAATGGCCGGTCTCGACGAACTTTTCGCGCAGATCCCTGTCGCGGACATTGCGAACAAGCTTGGCGCCGATGAAGGCGAGGTGAACAACGCGATCAAGACGCTGGTCCCGGCGCTCGTCGGCGGTCTGCAGCAAAACGTCGAATCCAACGAGATCGACTCAAGCAAGCTCGAATCGGCGGTCACCCAGCAGGCCGCGAGCGGACTGCTCGACGGCGGCGTCAACGTCAACGACGTCGACGAGAAGGAAGGCGACCAGCTCGTCGCGCACATCTTCGGTGGCAACAACAGCGATTCGGTGGCCTCGGCTTTGGCGGGCACCGGAGGCGCCGGCGGCGGCCTCGTCAAGCAGCTGTTGCCGATCCTGGCTCCGATCGTGCTCGCCTACATCGGCAAGCAGTTCGCGCAGAAGAACGCCGAGCCGGCACAGGCGCAGGCGCAGTCCTCCGGTGGTGGCCTCGGCGACATCCTCGGCAGCATCCTGGGTGGCGCGTCGCAGGGCTCCTCCGGCGGCAACAACCCGCTGGGCAGCATCCTCGGCAGCGTGCTCGGCGGCGGCCAGGGCAACGCCATCGGCGAGATCCTCGGTGGCCTGCTCGGCGGCAAGAAGTAGCCCCGTTCGCTGTCCCGAGAGCCCCTGATCACCGGGTGAACACTCCTGGTGACGGGGGCTTTCGCCGATTCGTGTGCATCCTTCCTAGAATGGCGCGGTGACTCCCAGCCCTGACAACCGCGCCGATGCCCTCCCCAAGTCCTGGGATCCGGGTGCGGTAGAAGCCGAGCTGTACCAGGGCTGGGTGGATGCCGGATACTTCACCGCCGACGCCGCGAGCGACAAGCCGCCGTACTCGATCGTGCTGCCCCCGCCGAACGTGACCGGCAGCCTGCACATGGGCCACGCCCTGGACCACACCCTCATGGACGCGCTCACCCGGCGCAAACGCATGCAGGGATTCGAGGTGCTGTGGCTGCCCGGCATGGACCACGCGGGTATCGCGACCCAGACCGTGGTGGAAAAGCAGCTGGCCGTCGACGGCAAGACCAAGGAAGACTTCGGCCGCGAGCTGTTCGTCGACAAGGTGTGGGACTGGAAGCGGGAGTCCGGCGGCACCATCGGCGGGCAGATGCGCCGCCTCGGTGACGGCGTGGACTGGAGCCGCGACCGCTTCACGATGGACGAGGGACTGTCGCGCGCGGTGCGCACCATCTTCAAGCGCCTCTTCGATGCCGGCCTGATCTATCAGGCCGAGCGGTTGGTCAACTGGTCGCCCGTGCTGGAAACCGCGATCAGCGACCTCGAGGTCAAGTACGAGGATGTCGAAGGCGAACTGGTCTCGTTCCGCTACGGCTCGATGAACGACGACGAGCCGCACATCATCGTGGCCACGACTCGCGTCGAGACCATGCTCGGCGACACCGCCATCGCGGTCCATCCCGACGACGAGCGGTACCGGCACCTGGTTGGCAAGACCTTGCCGCACCCGTTCACCGACCGCGAGATGATCATCGTCGCCGACACCCATGTCGACCCCGAATTCGGTACCGGCGCAGTGAAAGTCACACCTGCACACGATCCGAACGACTTCGAGATCGGATTGCGTCACGCGTTGCCGATGCCGTCGATCATGGATGCCAAGGGCCGAATCGCCGACACCGGAACGCAATTCGACGGCATGGACCGGTTCGAGGCGCGGGTCAAGGTGCGTGAGGCGCTGGCCGAACAGGGCCGGATCGTCGCCGAGAAGCGGCCCTACCTGCACAGCGTCGGGCACTCCGAGCGCAGCGGCGAGCCCATCGAACCGCGGCTGTCCCTGCAGTGGTGGGTCAAGGTGGAGGCACTGGCCAAGGCGGCCGGCGATGCAGTTCGCAACGGTGACACCGTGATTCACCCGCCAAGCCTGGAGCCGCGGTGGTTCGCGTGGGTCGACAACATGCACGACTGGTGCATCTCCCGGCAGCTGTGGTGGGGGCACCGGATCCCGATCTGGCACGGCCCGAACGGCGAGACCGTGTGCGTCGGCCCCGACGAGACGCCGCCCGAAGGCTGGGAGCAGGATCCCGATGTCCTCGACACGTGGTTCTCGTCGGCGCTGTGGCCGTTCTCCACCATGGGCTGGCCCGACCACACCCCGGATCTGGCCAAGTTCTATCCGACCTCGGTGCTGGTCACCGGCTACGACATCATCTTCTTCTGGGTGGCCAGGATGATGATGTTCGGCATGTTCGTCGCCGACGATCCGGCCATCACATCGGAGGGCAGGCGCGGCGCCCAGGTGCCGTTCGAGAACGTCTTCCTGCACGGGCTGATCCGCGACGAGTTCGGCCGCAAGATGAGCAAGTCGCGCGGCAACGGCATCGACCCCCTGGAGTGGGTCGAGAAGTTCGGAGCCGACGCGTTGCGATTCACGCTGGCCCGCGGCGCCAGCCCCGGCGGCGACCTCTCGATCGGTGAGGACCACGCGCGCGCGTCGCGCAACTTCGCCACCAAGCTGTTCAACGCGACGCGCTTCGCCCTCATGAACGGCGCCGCCCCGGCGCCGCTGCCCGACGCCGCGGAGCTCACCGACGCCGACCGCTGGATACTCGGCCGGTTGGAAGCGGTTCGCGCCGAAGTGGATTCGGCGTTCGACAGCTACGAGTTCAGCCGCGCGTGCGAGGCGCTGTACCACTTCGCGTGGGACGAGTTCTGCGACTGGTACGTCGAACTGGCCAAGGTGCAGCTGGGACAAGAGGTCCACACCGCTCACACGACTGGGGTGCTGGCCTTCGTGCTCGATGCCCTGCTCAAGCTGCTGCACCCCGTCATGCCGTTCGTCACCGAAGCTTTGTGGAAGGCGCTCACCGGCGGTGAGTCGGTGGTGATCGCACCGTGGCCGCAGGCATCCGGATTCGCGCCTGATCCTGTTGCCGCGCAACGGATTGCCGATATGCAGAAGCTGATCACCGAGGTGCGCCGGTTCCGCAGCGACCAGGGCCTGGCCGACCGGCAGAAGGTTCCGGCCCGGCTGTCCGACATCGCCGGGGCCGGTCTGCAGGCGCAGTTGCCCGCCGTCAGCTCGCTGGCGTGGCTGACCGAGCCCGGTGACGGATTCACCCCGTCTGCTTCGGTGGAGGTGCGGTTGTCGCAGGCCACCGTGGTCGTCGAGGTCGACACGTCGGGCACGGTCGACGTGGCCGCCGAGCGGCGCAGGCTGGAGAAGGATCTCGCGGCTGCGCAGAAGGAATTGGCGACCACGACGGCCAAACTCGGCAACGATGCGTTCCTGGCGAAGGCACCGGCAGAGGTCGTCGACAAGATCCGCGGCAGGCAACAGCTGGCCGGGGAGGAAGTCGAACGCATCACCGCGCGCCTGGAGGGTTTGCGATGAGCGCTTGCGCGAAGAGCCGGAGGCGCCGATGAGCGCTTGCGCGAAGAGGAGAGTGCACCGATGAGCGCTTGCGCGAAGAGCCGGTGGCACCGATGACCGATCCGGTCCCGACGCCGGACGAGATCGCGGCGCTGCTGCAGGTCGAGCACCTGCTGGATCAGCGGTGGCCGGAGACCAAACTCGAGCCGAGCACCACCCGCATCGCGGCGCTGCTGGAACTGCTTGGCTCCCCGCAGCGGGCCTATCCGTCCATCCATGTGGCAGGCACCAACGGCAAGACGTCGGTGGCGCGGATCATCGACGCGTTGCTCACCGCGTTGCACCGCCGCACCGGGCGGACCACCAGCCCGCACCTGCAGTCCGCGGTCGAGCGCATCTCGATCGACGGAAAGCCCATCACGCCGGCGCAGTACGTCGAGACCTACCGGGAGATCGAGCCGTTCGTCGAACTGGTCGACCAGCAGTCCGAGGCGGCGGGCGGCCCGAAGATGAGCAAGTTCGAGGTGCTCACGGCGATGGCGTTCGCCGCGTTCGCCGACGCGCCGATCGACGTCGCCGTCATCGAGGTGGGCATGGGCGGCCGGTGGGATGCCACCAATGTCGTCAACGCTCCGGTGGCCGTCATCACGCCGATCGGTATCGACCACACCGACTATCTCGGTGACACCATCGCCGAGATAGCGGGGGAGAAGGCAGGCATCATCACCAGGCAGGAAGACGACCTGGTGCCGACCGACACGGTCGCCGTCATCGCCCGTCAGGTTCCCGAGGCGATGGAAGTGCTGTTGGCCGAGACCGTGCGCGCGGACGCCGCGGTGGCCCGCGAGGATTCCGAATTCGCGGTGCTGGGCCGCCAGGTCGCGATCGGCGGGCAGGTGCTCGAACTGCAGGGCCTCGGCGGCGTTTATTCGGACATGTTCCTGCCTCTGCACGGTGAGCACCAGGCGCACAACGCAGTGGTGGCGCTGGCGGCGGTCGAGGCGTTCTTCGGGGCCGGTGCCGACCGGCAGCTCGATGTCGAGGCGGTCCGCGCCGGATTCGCTTCCGTGCGCAGCCCGGGCCGGCTTGAGCGGATGCGCAGTGCGCCGACGGTGTTCATCGATGCCGCGCACAATCCCGCCGGCGCCGCGGCGCTGGCGGACACGCTGCGCGAGGAATTCGAATTCCGGTACCTGGTGGGCGTGGTGTCGGTGATGGCCGACAAGGACGTCGACGGCATCCTGACCGCGTTGGAGCCGGTGCTGGATCAGATCGTGGTGACCCACAACGGTTCTCCGCGTGCGATGGAGGTAGAGGCGCTGGCGTTGCACGCCGAAGAGCGGTTCGGTCCGGAGCGGGTGATCACCGCCGCGACCCTGCCCGACGCCATCGAGACCGCGACGGCCATGGTCGAGGAGTCCGGGGCCGACGCCGAGGGATTTTCTGGCGTCGGCATCGTGATCACGGGCTCGGTGGTGACCGCGGGCGCCGCACGCACCCTGTTCGGGAAGGATCCCCAGTGAGCGCACCGCCCGATCCGTGGAAGAGCTTCCGCGGGGTGATGGCCGGGACGCTGATCCTGGAAGCGATCGTGGTGCTGCTGGCACTGCCCGTGGTGGCCGTCGGCGGCAGCGGTCTGACGGTGTGGTCCGGCGGCTACCTGGTCGGGCTCGCGGTCGTGCTGATCCTGATGGCAGGCGTCCAGGGCAGGCCGTGGGCGATCTGGGCGAACCTCGGGTTGCAACTTGTGGTCATCGCCGGTGTCGTCGTCCACGGCGGGATCGGTTTCATCGGAGTCATTTTCGCGGTGGTCTGGCTGCTGATCCTGTACCTGCGCGCCGAGGTCAAGCGCCGCCAGGCCCGCGGTCTGCTGCCCGGGCAGCAAAACCCGCCCGAATAGCCGGGGGGACCGTGATGGCGCACCCCATTACCGACCGGTACGCTCTCACTCCGTGACTGAGCGGACCCTTGTTTTGATCAAGCCCGACGGCGTGCAGCGACACCTGGTCGGAGAGATCATCAGCCGGATCGAGCGCAAGGGTCTGACCCTGGCGGCGCTGGAACTGAAGAACGTCAGCGACGAGCTCGCGCGGCAGCATTACGCCGAGCACGACGGCAAGCCCTTCTTCGACTCGCTGCTGGAATTCATCACGTCCGGACCGGTCGTGGCGGCCATCGTGGAAGGCCCGCGGGCCGTGGCCGCGTTCCGTCAGATCGCCGGCGGCACCGATCCGGTGGAGAAGGCCGTTCCCGGCACGATCCGCGGGGACTTCGCTCTGATCACCCAGGACAACCTGGTGCACGGTTCGGATTCGGCGGAATCGGCAGCCCGCGAGATCGCGCTCTGGTTCCCGGCCCAGGCGACGGCCTCCTAGCTTTTCCGCGGGCCCTTTGCCCCGGTGGTGAAGGGCCTGTGCGGACGCTTTGCGCCGTCTGGTCAGTACCGCGTCAGTGATGTGGGATACTGGTCGCGGGTTGCCGGCCTCAACCGAGGCTGAAAACCCGAATGAAGACTTCGACGTGCGCGACCACCGCAATCCGGTGTGGCGCCGACCGTCCAGCCATCATTCAGCCAGGCACCGGGTGGGTTCGGTATCGAGCCGCTCGGAGCGAGACCACAACAAGTCCGGGGAACGTGTCCCGGGCCAATAGCGGAAGCCCTCGCGTGGCCGCGTCGTAAAGACGCGCCCGGGGGCTTGAGGAGAATACGTGGCCGAAGATGCCCATACCGAAGACCTATCCACCCAGACTCCGGAGCAGGAAAGACTCCCAGAGCGGCTGAGAGTTCATTCGCTGGCTCGCGTGCTGGGAACCACCAGCCGACGGGTGCTCGACGCGCTCGCCGAGTTCGACGGACGTCAGCGCAGCGCCCATTCGACAGTCGACAAGGTCGACGCCGAACGTGTGCGTGAGGCGTTGGCAGTGTCGGCCGCCGAGGCCGCGCCCGCGCAGACCGAATCCGTCACCGTCAGCGTCACCGAGACCGTCGAGGTGGCCCCGGTCGAAGCGGCGGTCCCGGCTCCGGCGACCGAGATCGCCGAAGCCCCGGCCGCCGAAGTCCCCGCTGCCGAACCGGAGGCGGCCGAGCCTTCCGCCGAGCCGGAAGCAGTGGAAGGCGCAGCCGAGGAAACCGCGCCCGAGGTCGCCGCGACGACGGGCAAGGTGCTCGTGGGTGACGAGCCCGAGTCGCGGCTGATCCTCGAGAGCGCCAACATCCCGGCCGCCCGCGAGGCGCACATCGAGCGGGCCGATTACCTGCCGCTGTTCGTCGCGCCGCAGCCCGTGAGTTTCGAACCCGTCGACCACGACGACGACGAGGACGACGACACCGACATCGATTCGGACTCCGACACCGACACCGACACCGACGAGGAGCAGGCCGATCGCCCGGCCGCGCGACGCAGGCGGCGCGGGCGCCGCGGGCGCGGGCGGGGCCGCGGCGAGCAGAGCGACGACGCCGCCGGTGACTCCGACACCGACTCCGACGAACAGGGCGACGCGTCCGACCAGGAGTCCGACGAGTCGGATGACTCCGACGAGAGCGGTGACGAGGACAGCACGGGTACCGACGGTGGCACCCGCCGGCGCCGGCGCCGACGCCGTCGCAAGGCCGGTGCGGGTGACGCCGACGATGCCGGTTCGCCGGACGATCCGCCCAACACCGTCGTGCACGAGCGCGCTCCGCGGTCCGACCGTGCGGACAAGTCCGCAGGAGACGATTCGGAGATCCAGGGCATCAGCGGATCGACCCGGTTGGAGGCCAAGCGGCAGCGCCGGCGGGACGGTCGCGATGCCGGCCGGCGTCGGCCGCCGATCCTGAGCGAAGCGGAATTCCTGGCGCGCCGCGAAGCCGTCGAACGCACGATGATCGTGCGGGACAAGGTCCGCACCGAGCCGCCGCACGAGGGCGCCCGCTACACCCAGATCGCTGTGCTCGAAGACGGCGTCGTGGTCGAGCACTTCGTGACGTCGGCCGCATCGGCATCCCTGGTCGGCAACATCTATCTCGGCATCGTGCAGAACGTGCTGCCCTCGATGGAGGCCGCGTTCGTCGACATCGGTCGCGGCCGCAACGGTGTGCTGTACGCCGGTGAGGTGAACTGGGAGGCCGCGGGTCTCGGTGGTGCCAACCGCAAGATCGAACAGGCCCTCAAGCCCGGCGACTACGTCGTAGTGCAGGTCAGCAAGGATCCCGTCGGCCACAAGGGTGCGCGTCTCACCACGCAGGTGTCCCTGGCCGGCCGTTACCTGGTGTACGTGCCGGGTGCGTCGTCGACCGGGATCAGCCGCAAGCTGCCCGACACCGAACGCCAGCGGCTCAAGGAAATCCTCAAAGAGGTTGTGCCTGCCGATGCCGGTGTGATCATCCGCACCGCGTCGGAAGGCGTCAAGGAAGAGGACATCCGCTCGGACGTCGAGCGGCTGCAGCAGCGCTGGACCGAGATCGAGGCCAAGGCCGCCGAGATCACCGCGAAGAAGGCCGGGGCGGCCGTCGCGCTCTACGAAGAGCCCGACGTGCTGGTCAAGGTCATCCGCGACCTCTTCAACGAAGACTTCTCAGGGCTCATCGTCTCCGGCGACGAGGCCTGGAACACCATCAACTCCTACGTGAACACCGTGGCCCCCGACCTGATGGGCCGGCTCACCAAGTACGAGCCCGCGGGCGGTGACGGACCGGACGTGTTCGCCGTGCACCGCATCGACGAACAGCTCGCCAAGGCGATGGACCGCAAGGTGTGGCTGCCGTCGGGCGGCACGCTGGTCATCGACCGCACCGAGGCCATGACCGTTGTCGACGTCAACACCGGAAAGTTCACCGGCTCGGGCGGCAACCTGGAGCAGACCGTCACGCGCAACAACCTCGAAGCCGCCGAGGAGATCGTGCGACAGCTGCGGCTGCGGGACATCGGCGGCATCGTCGTCATCGACTTCATCGACATGGTGCTCGAGTCCAACCGCGATCTGGTGCTGCGGCGGCTGACCGAGGCCCTGGCCCGCGACCGCACGCGCCACCAGGTGTCCGAGGTGACGTCGCTGGGGTTGGTGCAGCTGACCCGAAAGCGCTTGGGGACGGGCCTGATCGAAGCCTTCTCGACTGCGTGCACGCATTGCGGTGGGCGCGGCATCGTGTTGCACGGTGACCCGGTCGACTCGGCGTCGTCCGGCGGGGCGCGGAAAGCTGAATCCAGCGGCGGCGGTGGCGGCGGAGGCCGTCGCGGCAAGCGCGGGAAGAAGGGCGCCGCGCGCACCGACGAGGTGCAGGTCGTCAAGGTGCCCACGCACACGCCGGGCGAACACCCGATGTTCAAGGCGATGGCCGCGGCCAACGGCCGCCACGAGGACGACACCGACGAGTCGCACGAGGCCGAGGATCACGACGAGCGGGACGTCACGGACGAGGTCGACGAGACCGAGCTGGAGTCGACCGCCTTCGCCGGCGAACGCGACGACGAGTCCGACTCCGAGGACACCGACGAGGATCTCGAGGACACCGACGAATCCGACGAGGACGAGTCCGACGAGGACGAGGATTCCGATGACGAGTCCGACGAGGACGAGATCGACCTCGACGACGACGATGACGGTGACGACCTCGATGAAGACATCGAGGTGATCACCGAATCCGACGATGACTCCGATGAGGACGACGACTCGGATGACGATGACGACGGCTATCAGCCCCCGATCGCGGTGGCGCCCGCACGGCGGCCACGGCGGCGGGCCGCTGCACGACCGGCCGGGCCACCCACCCACGAGTAGGGCCGGTTTGACCCTCTACCAGCTGGTCACGTACCCTTGACCAGTTGTCGTCAGAGCTTGCAGACGCAGGCCGGCGACGGCGGGGTCTCCCCGCCACCCAAGACCCGCGCACGCACCGACCGGTAGCGCGCGCCCGCAGAGCAAGAGCAGAGGACACGATGGCGACATACGCAATCGTCAAGACTGGCGGCAAGCAGTACAAGGTTGCCGTCGGCGACGTGGTGAAGGTTGAGAAGCTCGACTCCGAGCCCGGTGCGTCGGTTTCGCTGCCCGTGGCTCTGGTCGTCGATGGCGCCAACGTCACCACCAAGGCCGACGACCTGGCGAAGGTCGCCGTGACCGGCGAGGTGCTCGAGCACACCAAGGGTCCGAAGATCCGCATCCATAAGTTCAAGAACAAGACCGGCTACCACAAGCGCCAGGGGCACCGTCAGCAGCTGACCGTGCTCAAGGTCACCGGAATCAAGTAGGAGGCGTTCGGATATGGCACACAAGAAGGGCGCTTCCAGCTCTCGTAACGGCCGCGAATCAGCCGCACAGCGGCTCGGCGTCAAGCGCTTCGGCGGCCAGGTCGTCAAGGCGGGCGAGATCATCGTCCGTCAGCGCGGAACCCACTTCCACCCCGGCGTCAACGTCGGCCGTGGCGGTGACGACACGCTGTTCGCCACCGCTCCCGGCGCCGTCGAGTTCGGCACCAAGCGCGGACGCAAACTGGTGAACATCGTTCCCGTTCCGCGCCCGGAGGCCTGAGACTTCGAGGACACCGCCCGCGAATGTGAAGCAGCTGCGAGTTCTCGATAGAACTTCGCGATAGCTTCACATTCGACGGAAAGGATGTCCGATGCCCCGGTTTGTCGACCGCGTCGTCATCCATGCGCGCGCCGGCAACGGCGGCAATGGCTGCGCCTCAGTGCACCGCGAGAAGTTCAAGCCACTCGGCGGGCCTGACGGCGGCAACGGTGGTCGCGGCGGCAGCGTCGTGCTCGTCGTCGATCCGCAGGTGCACACCCTGCTGGACTTCCATTTTCATCCCAATGTCGTTGCCCCCTCCGGGAAACAGGGCGCGGGCAGCAACCGTGACGGTGCCGCGGGCACGGACCTTGAGGTCCGGGTTCCCGACGGCACCGTTGTGCTCGACGAGGACGGCCGCATGCTGGCCGACCTGGTCGGTGCGGGAACCCGTTTCGAAGCAGCCGCAGGCGGTCGGGGCGGACTCGGCAACGCCGCGTTGGCGTCCCGGGCCCGCAAGGCACCGGGTTTCGCACTGCTGGGGGAGAAGGGCCAGGCCCGCGATCTCACCCTGGAACTCAAGACCGTCGCCGACGTCGGTCTGATCGGGTTCCCGTCGGCCGGGAAATCGTCTCTGGTGTCCACGATCTCGGCGGCCAAACCCAAGATCGCCGACTACCCGTTCACCACTCTGGTGCCCAACCTGGGTGTGGTGTCGGCGGGCGACAACACGTTCACGGTCGCCGATGTCCCTGGGCTCATTCCTGGCGCGTCTGAAGGGCGTGGCCTTGGCCTGGAATTCCTGCGTCACCTGGAACGGTGCGCGGTGCTGGTGCACGTGGTGGACTGCGCGACCATGGAGCCGGGCCGGGATCCGATCTCCGACATCGAGGCGCTGGAGGCTGAATTGGCCTCCTACACGCCGACGCTGCAGGGGGATTCGACGCTGGGCGACCTGGCGTCGCGGCCGCGCGCGGTGGTGCTCAACAAGATCGATGTGCCCGACGCGCGGGAACTTGCCGACTTCGTCCGCGACGAGGTGGCCCGCCGGTTCGGCTGGCCGGTCTTCGAGGTTTCGACCGTCGCCCGGGAAGGCCTGCGCCCCTTGACCTTTGCGCTGTGGGACATGGTCAAGGCCTACCGCGACGCGCAGCCCGAGGTGGCGCCGCGGCGCCCCGTGATCCGGCCGATCCCGGTGGACGAGAGCGGGTTTACCGTGTCGTCCGACGGCGAGGGCGGGTTCATCGTGCGTGGCGTTCGGCCGGAACGCTGGATCGCGCAGACCGATTTCAACAACGACGAGGCCGTCGGCTATCTGGGCGACCGGCTGGCCCGCCTCGGGGTCGAGGACGAGTTGTTGAAGCTGGGTGCCAAGCCCGGCTGCGCCGTCACGATCGGCGACATGACGTTCGACTGGGAACCGCAGACCCCGGCCGGTGTCGATGTGCCGTTGACGGGCCGCGGCACCGACGTGCGGCTGGAGCAGAGCGACCGGGTCGGCGCTGCCGAGCGCAAGGCCGCCCGAAAGGAACGGCGCCGTCAGCACGACGACGGTGAGGAATCGTGAGTGTGCACCGCGACGCTGTGCGCACCGCGCGCAGCGTCGTCGTCAAGATCGGCACCACCGCACTGACCACGCCGTCCGGGGTGTTCGACGCAGGCCGGTTGGCCAGCCTGGTCGAAGCCATCGAAGGCCGGATGAAAGCCGGCTCGGACGTGGTGATCGTGTCGTCGGGCGCCATCGCCGCGGGTATCGAACCGCTGCGGCTGTCCAAGCGGCCGACCGATCTCGCCACCAAGCAGGCCGCCGCGAGCGTGGGCCAGGTGGCCCTGGTCAACGCCTGGAGCACCGCATTCGCGGCGTACAACCGCACCGTGGGCCAGGTGTTGCTGACCGCACACGACATCTCGATGCGCGTGCAGCACAACAACGCCCAGCGCACCCTGGACCGGTTGCGGGCACTGCACGCGGTCGCGATCGTCAACGAGAACGACACCGTGGCCACCAACGAGATCCGATTCGGCGACAATGACCGGCTGTCGGCTTTGGTGGCCCAACTGGTCGGCGCGGATGCGCTGATCCTGCTCTCCGACATCGACGGGCTCTACGATTCGGATCCCCGAAAAGGCAACGCGCGCTTCATTCCCGAGGTGGCCGCCCAGGGTGATCTCGACGGTGTGGTGGCCGGCCGCGGCAGCCACCTGGGCACCGGCGGAATGGCGTCGAAGCTGTCGTCGGCTCTTCTTGCGGCCGACGCCGGGGTGCCCGTGCTGCTGGCGGCGGCCTCGGACGCGGCGGCCGCGCTCGACGACGCGTCGGTGGGCACGGTGTTCGCGCCGCGTCCCGAACGTATGTCGGCGCGGCGGTTCTGGGTGCGGTATGCGGCCGAGTCGGCGGGGGTGCTGACCCTCGACGACGGTGCGGTGCGCGCGGTGGTCAAGCAACGCCGGTCGCTGCTGCCTGCCGGAATCACCGAGGTGTCAGGGCGATTCCACGGTGGCGATGTCGTCGACCTGCGGGCGCTTGACGGGCGGACCGTCGCGCGGGGTGTGGTCGCGTATGAGGCGTCGGAGCTGGCAGGCATCATCGGCCGCTCGACCCCGGACCTGCCCGCCGAGATGCGCAGGCCGGCCGTGCACGCCGACGACCTGGTCGCCACCTGAGTGATTTGTGTGCGTCCACCGGCGCTCACCGCCGATAAACGCACACAAATCACAGCTGGGCGGACTCCAGATACAGTGCACCCCAGACGATCTCGGTGAGTGTCTTGGCGAGTTCGGCATCGTAGGACGCGGGCTGTGACGGCAGATTGACGTGACAGGTGCGTTCGACCATCCAGGTCAGCGCGCTCGCGGTGGGCTCGGCCGGTAGCCCCGCCCGGATCGACCCGTCAGCCTGGCCCGATTCGATCACGCGGGTCAGCTGTGCCGAGATGCCGGTGAGCAACTCGCGGTAGGTCTCGCCGACCAGCGGGTCGTAGCCCGACATCTCGTTGAGCGCGATGAGCACGGGCTGGTGGCGGCGATAGCTCGAGATGATGGCCGACATCGCGGCGTGCACATCGGCGGGATCGTGACGGCCCGCGACACCCCACCACTGCTGCGCATCGCGGGTCAGATCCGCGAAGACCTGAGTGGCCAGCCGCCGCAGCAGATGTCCCTTGTCCTCGAAGTAGATGTAGAAGCTCGCGCGCGAGATGCCTGCCTCGGTGGCGAGTTTGTCGACACTGAGTTCGGTGAAGCTGGTGCCGTCGGCCATGAGCCGATCGGTGGCATCAAGCAACTGCCTTTCGATCTGCTCGCGCCGTTCCTCGCGCTTGGCCTGCGGCTTTCGGGTCACCGATGGCATGCGTACCAGCGTATCGGCCGTTGGCACATCTTGACTAGACATAGTGTCTAGACTTATTGTCAGCCTCATGACTGTGTCGCCGATCACAACGATGTCGTCGCGTCCGTACGATCCGATCGACATCTCCTCGAAGGCCTTCTGGTCCACCACCGCCGCCGAACGCGAGAAGTCCTTCGCGCAGTTGCGCGCGGAGCGGCCGGTCAGCTGGCACCGGCCGGTCGAGGAGACGCTTATGCCCGATCCCGAGGATCCCGGGTTCTGGGCCGTCACCCGCCACGCCGAGATCCTCACCGTCAGCCGGGACAGCGAGACATTCCTCTCGGGCAAGGGCGTGCTGTTCGACAGCGTGCCCGAGGAGCTGCTCGAGGCTTCGCAGTCGTTTCTGGCGATGGACGCGCCGCGCCACACGCTGATCCGCAAGCTCGTGCACTCGGCGTTCACGCCACGGCAGGTCGCCCGCATCGAGACGTCGATCAAGGACAACGCCAGGGCCATCGTGGCGGAGCTCAAGGCTGCGGGCAGCGGTGTCGACTTCGTCGAGCAGTGCGCCAAGGAACTGCCCATCCGCACGCTGTCCGACATGGTCGGTATCCCCGAATCCGAGCGCCAGCAGGTCGCCCATGCCGCCGACGCTTTGGTGTCGTGGGCCGATCCGATCTACCTCGACGGCCGCAATGCGCTGGAAGTGCTGGTGGCCAACCAGTTCTACCTGCATCAGGTGGCCAATCAGCTGGCTGCCGACCGTCGCGAGAACCCCGGCACCGACCTGATCAGCGCTCTGGTGCACGCCGAGGTCGACGGTGACCGGCTGACCGACGCCGAGGTGGCCGCCTTCTTCGTGCTGCTCGCGGTCGCGGGCAACGACACCACGCGCCAGGCCACCAGCCACGCGCTCAAGGCGCTCACCGACCACCCCGACCAAAGAGCCTGGCTCATGGAAGATTTCGACGATCGGATCGGCGGAGCAGTCGAGGAGTTCGTCCGGTGGGCGACGCCGGTGATGACGTTCCGCCGCACCGCCGCGGTCGATGTCGAACTCGGCGGACAGCAGATCGCCGCGGGTGACAAGGTCGTGATGTTCTACGCGTCAGGCAACTGGGACACCGAGGTGTTCGACCACCCGGAGGTGTTCGACCTGAGCCGTAAGCCCAACCCGCACCTCGGTTTCGGCGGTGGCGGACGGCACTTCTGCCTGGGGGCGCATGTCGCCAGGACGCAGCTGCGCGCGATCTTCGGTGAGCTGCTGCACCAGCTGCCCGACCTCGCTGCCGGTGAACCCGCTTATCTGCAGGGCAATTTCGTGCACGCTATCCGAGCGATGCCGTGTACGTTCTCGTGAGTTCGCCGGCCAGCAGGGTCAGCAGCTCCGAACATCCCGCGTCGATCTTCACGGTCGCGAGTTCGTCACCGCGCGTCGGCCCTCGATTGATGATCGCGACGGGCATGCCGCGGGCGACGGCGTGCCGCACGAACCGGTAGCCCGAATACACCGTCAGCGACGATCCGGCGACCAGTAGGGCGTCTGCCGTGTCGACGAGTGAATATGCCCGTTCCACACGCTCTTTCGGCACGTTCTCGCCGAAATACACGATGTCGGGTTTGAGCATGCCGCCGCAGGCCGGGCAGTCGAGATAGCGGAACGTTGCGGTATCGGTCACGACCGCGTCGGCATCAGGGGCCACCGCGATCCCGCCGACCTGCTCCGCCCGCTCGAGAAAGCCCGGGTTGAGGAGTTCCAGTTCGTCGGCGAGCGCGGCCCGCGTCATGGTGTGGCCGCACCGCAGGCACACCACCTGCGCATAGGTGCCGTGCAGGTTCACCACGGCGCGGCTGCCGGCCTTGGTGTGCAGCAAGTCCACGTTCTGCGTGATCAGACCCGTCACCACGCCGGCGGACTCCAGCGTGGCCAGTGCGCGGTGGCCCGCGTTGGGCATGGTCAGGTCCATGTGCCGCCAGCCGACGTGGTTGCGGGCCCAGTACCGCTGCCGGAACGCCGCGTCGGCCGTGAACTGCCGGATGGTCATCGGATTGCTCGGCGGGGAATCCGGTCCGCGGTAGTCCGGGATGCCGGAATCCGTCGACATGCCCGCACCGGTGAGCACCGCGACCCGGCGTCCTTGCAGCAGGGCGACGAGTTCGGGGGCATCCACGTCAACGAGGATAGGCGCGGCCGGGCTCACAAGCATTGCGCGGCAGGCACGATGTCGGCGCTCATGTTGCGCTGCATCATCCGCAGCGCGGCCTGGCCCAGCTGCGGATCGATATGGGCGACCGCGTCCTGCGGGACGACGACCTCCAGATGCCGGACATAGGCGTCCAACGCGCTGTAGAGGATGCACTGTTCGGTGACCTGCCCGGTCAGCACCACCCGGCGGGTTCCCAGCCGGCCCAGCAGATAGTCCAGCGCGGTCGCGTAGAACGCGCTGTGCCGCACCTTGGTCAACACCCGGCAGCCGTCCTCGGGGACGATCGGCTGCACCAGATCCGGCCGCGCGCCGTCGAGCGCCGCACGCACGAGGTCGCTGAAGTCCGCGGTGAAATCGCCGTAGTTGTCGTTGACGTAGATCAGGTCGACGTCGTCGCGTCCCTTCGCGGTCGCGACCAGTTTGGCGAGCGGTTCGATGATCCCGGTGACGTTGGCAGCGAGCTCTTCGGCGTCTTCGTGCTCGTAGGCGTTGAGCATGTCGATGACGAGAACGGCGGTATCGCTCATCAAGTGTTGATACCCCGTCACCCGTTCTTGACACTTCTCGGGCGACAATGAACGCGATGGACTTCTACTCGGCGTACCACCAGGGCTTCGTGCGGGTCGCTGCCTGCACCCACCACACCGCACTCGGCGACCCACCTGCCAACGCCGAATCGGTGCTGAGGATGGCCAGGGACTGCCACGACGACAACGTCGCGCTCGCGGTGTTCCCCGAGCTCACGCTGTCGGGTTATTCGATCGACGACATCCTGCTGCAGGACACGCTGCTGGATTCGGTCGAGGAAGCCCTGGTCGAGATCGTCGCGGCGTCGGCCGTGCTGCTGCCCGTCCTGGTGGTCGGGGCGCCGCTGCGGCACCGCCACCGCGTCTACAACACCGCGGTGGTGATCCACCGCGGCGCGATCCTCGGGGTGGTGCCGAAGTCGTATCTGCCGACCTACCGCGAGTTCTACGAGCGCAGGCAGATGGCCCCGGGCGACGACATGACGGGAAGTATCCGCGTCGCAGGCGCCGACGTGCCGTTCGGTCCTGACCTCTTGTTCACGGCGTCGGACCTGCCCGGCTTCGTGCTGCACGTCGAGATCTGCGAGGACATGTTCGTGCCCGTGCCGCCGAGCGCGCAGGCCGCGCTGGCCGGCGCGACCGTGCTGGCCAACCTGTCGGGCAGCCCCATCACGGTGGGTCGCGCCGAGGACCGGTGTCTGCTCGCCCGGTCGGCCTCGTCGCGCTGCCTGGCGGCCTATGTGTATGCCGCAGCCGGGGAAGGCGAGTCGACCACCGACCTGGCGTGGGACGGCCAGACGATGATCTGGGAGAACGGCCAGCTGCTCGCCGAGAGCGAGCGGTTCCCGCGCGGGGAGCGACGCTCGGTGGCCGACGTCGACCTGGAGTTGCTGCGCTCGGAGCGGTTGCGGATGGGCACGTTCGACGACAACGCCAGGCACTTCCGGGCCGCGACCGACGCGTTCCGGCGCGTCGAGTTCCAGCTCGACCCGCCGGACGGCGATGTCGGGTTGCTGCGCGAGATCGAGCGTTTTCCGTTCGTGCCGGCCGATCCGTCCCGGCTGCAACAGGATTGCTACGAGGCCTACAACATCCAGGTGTCGGGCCTGGAGCAGCGGCTGCGGGCGCTGAACTTCCCGAAGGTCGTGATCGGCGTGTCCGGCGGCCTCGACTCGACGCACGCGCTGATCGTCGCGGCGCGCGCCATGGACCGCGAGAACCGGCCGCGCAGCGACATTCTCGCGTTCACCCTGCCCGGCTTCGCCACCGGCGACCGGACCAAGAACAACGCGATCCGGCTGAGCCGCGCATTGGGCGTCACGTTCGAAGAGATCGACATCAAGCAGACGGCGCAGTTGATGCTCGCCGAGATGGACCACCCGTTCGGCCGCGGCGAGAAGGTCTACGACGTCACGTTCGAGAATGTGCAGGCGGGCCTGCGCACCGATTACCTGTTCCGGCTGGCCAATCAGCGGGGCGGGATCGTGCTGGGCACCGGTGACCTGTCCGAGCTCGCGCTGGGCTGGTCGACGTACGGTGTCGGCGACCAGATGTCGCACTACAACGTCAACGGCGGGGTGCCGAAAACCCTGATCCAGCATCTGATCCGGTGGGTGATCTCGTCGGACCAGTTCGGCCCCGAGGTGAACGAGATCCTGCAGTCCGTGCTGGACACCGAGATCACCCCCGAGCTGGTTCCCACCGGCGAGGACGAGGAGATCCAGAGCAGCGAGGCCAAGGTCGGCCCGTATGTGCTGCAGGACTTCTCACTGTTCCAGGTGCTGCGCTACGGATTCCGCCCGTCGAAGGTCGCATTCCTGGCGTGGCATGCGTGGCACGATCCCGCGCTGGGCGACTGGCCTGCCGGATTCCCCGAGGACAAGCGACCGGCTTACTCGCTCAAGGAGATCCGGCACTGGCTGCAGGTGTTCGCGCAGCGGTTCTACTCGTTCTCGCAATTCAAGCGGTCGGCCCTGCCCAACGGCCCGAAGGTGTCCCACGGTGGGTCGCTGTCGCCGCGCGGGGACTGGCGGGCGCCGTCGGACATGTCGGCCCGCATCTGGCTCGACGAGATCGAGCGGGAGATCCCCGAGGGCTGAGCGCTAGAGCCGGCCCTGCGCCCGCAGGTCGGGATGCACCCACGCGGGGGAGCGTCGTTCCTTGAAGGCCCGGAAGCCCTCCATGGCTTCCTCGCCGCTGTAGCTGGCTTTCATGCCGATGCGGTCGTAGAGCCCGAGGTAGTTGTCCAGGCTGGACTTGACCACGCCGCGGGCTCGGGGCGCGGTCCGGCAGCACTGCGCGAGCACTTCGCGCGCCGCGTCGAGCAGTTCGTCGTGCGGCACGATGCGCGCGACCATGCCCCAGTCGACCGCCTCTGCCGCGGACAGCGTGCGGCCCGTGAACATCAGGTCACGGGTACGGACCGGCCCGATGAGCCGCGCGAGCATCTGGCTGTAGTAGGTGTCGGCGATGCCGCGGTAGAGCTCGGGAACCCGGAACGTGGCCCGATCGCTCACCACCGCCATGTCGCTGCAGATCGCGATCTGCAGGCCGCCGCCCTGGCACAGCCCGTTGACCGCGCTCACCACGGGCTTGACCGACTGCCGCAGCGTCTCGAACGGCGTGACGTCCATCGACAGCGCCGCGCCGAAGCTCATCCAGTCGTCGACGCCGTCGCCGCCGCCGAGATCGCCACCGGGCGCGAAAACGTCACCGGTCCCGGTGATCAGCAGGCCGGCCAGGCCCGGATCGGCCTCGACGTGCGTTACGGCGTAGCGAATACCGAAGTACATCGCCGGCGTCATCGCATTGCGGGCCTCGGGCCGATCCAGGGTCACGACGCCGAACGGCCCCTGGCGCTCGAAGTGCAGATACGGCGTGCCGAGCCAGTCGCCCTCGGGCGGTCGCGGGGTCATGAGAGCCGACTATAACGGCAACGGTATCGGGTTCAGTTGGTCGGATCACCGCGTCGCCATGGCGTCGATGTCGGCCGCCGTCGGCGCGCAATCGCCCGCACCGCGCACCAAAGTCGCCAACGCGCCCGCGACGCACGCACGCCGCAATGCGGTCTCGTGGCCGGCCGTCCAGCCCGCGGCCAGCACGCCCGCGAACACGTCGCCCGCGCCTGCGGTGTCGACGGCGGCGACCGGCGGCGCGGGCACGTCGAACCGCTCGTCGGCGCCGACGTAGCTGGCGCCGCGCGCGCCGCGCGTGATCACCAGATGCTTGACCGGCCAGTGCCATTCGGCGGCCTCGGTCTCGTTGACCACCACCACGTCGACCAATTCGGACAGCGCGAGCAGCTGGTGGGCCTTGGTGCCGGGCGGGGACGCGTTGAGCATGACGGCCGCGCCTGCCGCCCGCGCGAGCCGGGCCGCCGCGATCGCGGTCGCAGGCGGGATCTCGAGCTGCATCAGGACGACGTCACTGGACACGATGGCGGTGCGCGCCGCCGCCGAGCCCACCTCGAGGTGGGCATTGGCGCCGGGGGCCACGACGATGCTGTTCTCACCGACGACGTCGACGATGACGACGGCCGAGCCGCTCGGCCCCGGAATGCGCGCGACGGCATCTGCGCTGACGCCGTTGCTGCGCAGGTGCCCGCACAGCAGCTCGGCGGCCGGATCGTCGCCGACAGCGGCCACCAGGGCCACCGAGGCGCCGGCCCGCGCGGCCGCGACGGCCTGGTTACCGCCCTTGCCGCCGGGCGCCGACGTGAGCGACGAGGCCAGCACGGTCTGACCGGGGCGGGGCAGCGTGTTGACGACGAACGTCTGGTCGGCGTTGATGCTCCCCACCACGCACACCCGCGAAGCCGCCATACCCGGCAACCGTAGTCGAGCCGGGCCTGACACGTGTCGAACCGCGTGAACACCTCCGATACCCTGGGACGATGAGCGTGCAGACACCGCCCGTCAGCGCCCCCGCGCAAGACCTCCGTGAGCAGGTCCACGATGCCGCGCGCCGCGCCCGCGTCGCGGCCCGCACGCTGGCCACCCTGAACACCACGACGAAGAACCGGGCGCTGCATGCCGCTGCCGACGCAGTACTCGCCCGCACCCACGACATCCTCGCTGCCAACGCGGAGGATCTGCGGGTGGCCCGCGAAGCGGGGACGCCCGACGCGATGCTCGATCGGCTTGCGCTCAACCCGCAGCGGATCGACGGCATCGCCGCGGGCCTGCGTCAGGTCGCGGGCCTGCCGGATCCGGTCGGCGAGGTGCTGCGGGGCCGCACGCTGCCCAACGGCTTGCAGCTGCGGCAGCAACGGGTGCCGCTCGGCGTGGTCGGCATGGTCTACGAGGGGCGCCCGAACGTGACGGTCGACGCGTTCGGGCTGACCTTGAAGTCGGGGAATGCCGCGCTGCTGCGGGGGAGTTCGTCGGCGGCCCACTCGAACGCGGCCCTGGTGGCGGCGCTGCAGGCGGCGCTGAGCAACGAGGGCCTGACGCGGGACGCGGTGCAGCTGCTGCCGAGCCACGACCGGTCCAGCGTCACGCATCTGATCCAGGCGCGCGGCCTGGTCGACGTGGTGATCCCGCGCGGGGGAGCCGGCCTGATCGAGGCCGTGGTGCGCGACGCGCAGGTGCCGACCATCGAGACCGGCGTTGGCAATTGTCATGTGTACGTTCATGAGTCGGCCGACCTGGACCTGGCCGAAAGCATCCTGCTGAACTCCAAGACCCGGCGACCAAGTGTGTGCAACGCCGCGGAGACCCTGCTGGTGGACCGCGCGGTGGCCGATACGGCGCTGCCTCGGCTGACCAAGGCCCTGCAGGACGCCGGCGTCACGGTGCACGCCGATCCGTCCGAGGACGAGCTGCGTGCCGAGTTCCTGTCCATGGACATCGCGGTGGCGGTCGTGGACGGCGTGGACGGTGCCATCGACCACGTCAACGAGTACGGCACGGGCCACACCGAGGCCATCGTCACGACGGATCTCGCTGCCGCACAACGCTTCACCGAACGCGTCGACGCCGCCGCGGTGATGGTCAACGCGTCGACGGCGTTCACCGACGGGGAACAGTTCGGTTTCGGAGCGGAAATCGGCATCTCGACGCAGAAGCTGCATGCCCGCGGGCCCATGGGGCTGCCCGAGCTGACCTCCACCAAGTGGATCGTGTGGGGCGACGGCCAAACCCGCCCGGTTTAGACGACAAAGGGAGAAACACGTGAGCGTGCCCGCACGCCCGGCGCCGTTGTTCGCCGACATCGACGATGTCGCGCGACGACTGGCCGAGACCGGCTATCTGCCCGATACCGCCACTGCCACCGCGGTTTTCCTCGCCGACCGACTCGGCAAGCCGCTGCTGGTGGAGGGCCCTGCCGGCGTCGGCAAGACCGAGCTGGCCCGGGCCGTGGCCCAGTCGACGGGTTCGGGGCTCGTGCGGCTGCAGTGCTACGAGGGGGTCGACGAGGCCCGCGCGCTGTACGAGTGGAACCACGCCAAACAGATCCTGCGCATCCAGACCGGCAACCAGAACGGCGGCGGCGACTGGGACCAGACCAAGATGGACGTGTTCAGCGAGGAGTTCCTGCTGACCCGTCCGCTGCTGACCGCGATCAAGCGGACCGATCCGACGGTGCTGCTGGTCGACGAAACCGACAAGGCCGACATCGAGATCGAGGGCTTGCTGCTGGAGGTGCTGTCCGATTTCGCGGTCACCGTGCCGGAACTCGGCACCATCACCGCCGAGCGGCCGCCGTTCGTGCTGCTGACCTCGAACGCCACCCGGGAGCTCTCCGAGGCGCTCAAGCGGCGCTGCCTGTTCCTGCACATCGACTTCCCCGACCCGGACCTGGAGCGGCGCATCCTGCTGTCGCGCGTGCCCGAGCTGCCCGAGCACATCGCGTCCGAGCTCGTGCGGATCATCGGCGTGCTGCGCGGCATGCAGCTCAAGAAGCTGCCGTCGGTGGCCGAGACCATCGACTGGGGCCGCACGGTGCTGGCGCTCGGCCTGGACACCATCGACGACGAGATGATCGCCGCGACGCTCGGCGTGGTGCTCAAACACCAATCCGATCAGGTCAAGGCGGCCGGTGAGCTCAGGCTCAACTGATGGTCGCGCGACGCACCCGCCCGCCTCAGCCGCTGGCCCCCAACGGCCTGCCGGGGCATCTGGTGGAGTTCGTCGAAGCCCTGCGCGGGCAAGGGATTTCAGTGGGGCCGTCGGAGACCGTCGACGCCGGCCGGGTTCTGACGGTGCTCGGCCTGGGGGACCGGGAGGCATTGCGCGAGGGCATCGCGTGTGCGGTGCTGCGCCGCGCCGACCACCGCGACACCTACGACGCGATGTTCGACCTGTTCTTCCCGGCCGCGCTGGGCGCGCGCACCGTGCTGGACGACGACCCCGAACACCCGCCGGAGAGCCAGGGGCTGCCGCCCGAGGACATCGAGGCCATGCGCGACGCCCTGGTGCAGATGCTGGCCGACAACGAGGATCTGGCGAATCTCGACGACCGGCTCGCCGCGATGATCGCCCAGATCGTCGAGGCCTACGGTCGCTACAACTCCAGCCGCGGTCCGTCGTACTCGTCGTACCAGGCCCTCAAGGCCATGAGCCTGGACGATCTCGAAGGCCGGCTGCTGGCCGGGCTGTTGGCGCCGTATGGCGACGAGCCAACACCCACGCAGGAGGAGATCGCCAAAGCGCTTGCCGCCCAGCGGATCTCCCAACTGCGCAAGATGGTCGAGGCGGAGACCAAACGGCGTACCGCAGAACAGCTCGGCCGTGAGCACGTGCAGATGTACGGCGTTCCGCAGCTCGCGGAGAACGTCGAGTTCCTGCGCGCCTCCGGTGAGCAGTTGCGACAGATGCGTAAGACCGTGCAGCCGCTGGCCCGCACGCTGGCGACCCGGCTCGCGGCCCGCCGCCGCCGGTCGCGGGCCGGGGAGATCGATCTGCGCAAAACGCTGCGCAAGTCGATGTCGACCGGCGGGGTGCCCATCGACGTGGTGCTCAAGAAACCGCATCCGGCGCGGCCCGAGCTCGTGGTGCTGTGCGATGTCTCCGGTTCGGTGGCCGGGTTCAGCCACTTCACGCTGATGCTGGTGGCGGCGCTGCGCCAGCAGTTCAGCAGGGTCCGCGTCTTCGCCTTCATCGACACCACCGACGAGGTCACCGAACTTTTCGGCCCCCAGTCCGACCTCGCGGTCGCGGTGCAGCGCATCACCCGAGAGGCGGGCGTCTACACGCGCGACGGCCATTCCGACTACGGCCACGCGTTCGTGTCTTTCCTGGAGAAGTATCCGAGCGTGCTGTCGCCGCGCAGCTCGCTGCTGGTGCTCGGCGACGGCCGGAACAACTACCGCAATCCCGAGACGGAATTGCTGGCGCACATGGTCAACGCCAGCCGTCATGCGCACTGGCTCAACCCCGAACCCAAGCACCTGTGGGGCAGCGGCGACTCGGCGGTGCCCAGATACCGCGACGTCATCACGATGCACGAATGCCGCTCGGCCAAGCAGCTGGCATCGGTGATCGACGGGCTGCTGCCGGTCTGAGGCGCACCGGCTCCGTTCCCGTCGCTGCTGACGCCCGCCAACGCTGCCGTAAGCTGGCTCTTCGTGGCAACACGGCGCAGGCTGGGCGTGATGGGTGGGACGTTCGACCCCATCCACAACGGGCACCTGGTCGCGGCCAGCGAGGTCGCCGATCTGTTCGATCTGGATGAGGTGGTGTTCGTCCCGACGGGACAGCCCTGGCAGAAGCACTCACGCCGGGTGACCGCGGCCGAGGACCGGTACCTCATGACGGTCATCGCCACGGCTGCCAACCCGCGCTTCTCGGTCAGCCGGGTCGACATCGACCGCGGCGGGCCGACCTACACCAAGGACACCTTGCGCGACCTGTGTGAACTCAACCCGGACACCGATCTGTACTTCATCACCGGCGCTGATGCGCTGGCGTCGATCCTGTCCTGGCAGAACTGGGAGGATCTGTTTTCGATGGCGAGGTTTGTCGGCGTGAGCCGGCCCGGCTACGAGCTCGACGGTGAGCACATCTCGGGGGCTATTCGGGAACTACCCGCCGACACGCTGAACCTCGTCGAGGTGCCCGCGCTGGCGATCTCGTCGAGCGACTGCCGCAAACGCGCCGAGGAGTCGCGGCCGATCTGGTACCTGGTTCCCGACGGCGTGGTGCAGTACGTGGCCAAGCGCAGGCTGTACACCGCGGAATACAAGGAGGCGGCCCGATGAGCGCAACTGCCGAGGCCATCGAGATGGCGGCAGTCGCGGCGCGCGCCGCGGCCGCCAAGCTGGCCGACGACGTCGTGGTGATCGACGTGTCCGGGCAGCTGGTGATCACCGACTGCTTCGTGATCGCATCGGCGTCCAACGAGCGGCAGGTCAACGCCATCGTCGACGAGGTCGAGGAGAAGATGCGGCGGGCCGGTTACAAACCCGCGCGCCGGGAGGGCACCCGTGAAGGCCGCTGGACGTTGCTCGACTACGTCGACATCGTCGTGCACATCCAGCACCAGGAGGAACGCAACTTCTACGCGCTCGACCGCCTGTGGCGGGACTGCCCGACGGTGCCGGTCGACCTCGACGTCGACGGTGACTCCGAGGGGGCCCCGGAATGAGGATCCGCCGGCTGGTGCTGTTGCGCCACGGCCAGACGGAATACAACGCGGGCAGCCGGATGCAGGGCCAACTCGACACCGACCTCTCCGATCTGGGTCGGGATCAGGCCGCGGCGGCCGCCGAGGTGCTGGCCAAGCGCCAGCCTCTGCTCATCGTCTCGTCCGATCTCAAGCGCGCACTCGACACCGCGGTGACACTCGGTGACCGAGCGGGGCTGCCGGTGACGGTCGACCAGCGGCTGCGCGAGACACACCTGGGTGACTGGCAGGGCCTGACCCACGTCGAGGTGGACGCCGCCGCGCCGGGTGCCCGGCTGGCCTGGCGCGACGACGCCCGGTGGGCCCCGCACGGCGGCGAGAGCCGGGTGGACGTCGCCGCGCGCAGCCTGCCCCTGGTGGGCGAAATCATTGCCGCGCAACCCGAGTGGGGCATCGACGGGCCGGAACGCCCGGTCGTGCTGGTGGCCCACGGCGGCTTGATCGCGGCCCTGACCGCGGCCCTGCTCGGCCTCCCCGTCGACAATTGGCCGGTCCTGGGAGGCATGGGCAACGCGAGTTGGGTTCAGCTGTCCGGGCATTCCGCCGACGACGCCGACGTCGACGCCATCAAGTGGCGGCTCGACGTGTGGAACGCCTCGGCGCAGGTGGCCAACGATGTCCTCTGATCGCGAGCGGCGCACGCTGCTCGTGTTCTGCGATTCGCTGTCGTACTTCGGCCCCACCGGCGGTTTGCCGTCAGACGATCCACGGATCTGGCCCAACGTCGTCGCGGACCACCTGGGCTGGGATCTTGAGCTCATCGGCCGCATCGGTTGGACGTGCCGCGACGTGTGGTGGGCCGCGACGCAGGATCCGCGCGCGTGGGCGGCCCTGCCGCGGGCCGGTGCCGTGATCTTCGCGACCAGCGGCATGGACTCGCTGCCGTCGCCGCTGCCGACCGCGCTGCGCGAGCTGATCCGGTACGTGCGCCCGGCGTGGCTGCGCCGCTGGGTGCGGGATGGATACGGCTGGGTCCAACCCCGGCTGTCGCCGATCGCGCGCTCGGCGCTACCGCCCCGCGTGACTGTCGAATATCTCGAAATGACCCGCAACGCCATCGATTTCAACCGGCCCGGTATCCCGGTCGTGGCGTCCCTGCCGTCGGTGCACATCGCCGAGACCTACGGGAAGGCCCACCACGGCCGCGAACCGACGGTTCGGGCGATCACGGACTGGGCAAACGAACATGACGTGCCGTTGGTGGATCTCAAGGCCGCGGTCGCAGACGAGGTGTTCGGGGGCCGCGGCAACCCCGACGGCATCCACTGGAATTTCGAAGGCCACCGGGCAGTTGCCGAGCTGATGATCAAGGCGCTCGCGACAGCCGGTGTCCGGCAACAGAATCCGGACTGACATGCCGGTCGTGGTGGTCACCGACTCGTCGGCCCGGCTGCAGCCCGAGGCGCGCGACGAGTGGCGGATCCGGCAGGTTCCGCTGCACGTGCTCGAGGATGGGACCGATTTGCGCGACGGTGTCGACCCGGTGCCCAATGACATCCAGGACCGGCCGCGGGTCACGACTGCGGGCGCCACGCCGACCGAACTCGCCGACGCTTATCGCCAGGCGTTGGCCGACAGTAACGGTGATGGTGTCGTCGCCGTGCATATTTCGGCGGCGCTGTCGAGCACCTACAGCTCGGCGGTGCTGGCCGCGCGGGAGTTCGGCCCGGCGGTGCGGGTGGTGAACTCACGCTCGGCAGCCATGGGCGTCGGGTTCGTCGCACTGGCCGCGGCCCGGTCCGCCGCGGCGGGGGACGACCTCGACGCGGTCGAGTCCGCGGCCCGCACCGCAGTGCCGCGCGGGCACGCGTTCATCGTCGTGCAGCGGTTGGACAACCTGCGGCGCAGCGGCCGGATCGGCACCGCGGCGTCGTGGCTCGGCACCGCGCTGTCCCTCAAACCGCTGTTGTGCCTCGATCAGGACGGCAGGCTCGTGCTGTCGCAGCGGATCCGAACCAGCTCGAAAGCCCATGCGGCACTGGTCGATCAGGTGGCCCAGGTGATCGGGGACCGGCGGGCCGGCGTGGTGGTCCATCACGTCGACAACCACGACGCCGCCGACGAGCTCGGTGCCGCCCTCACCACGCGGCTCCCGCAGCTGCAGTCTTTGTCGGTCACCGACATGGGGCCCGTGCTCGCCGTGCATGTGGGAAGCGGCGCGGTCGGGGTCGCGATCTCGGTGGACGACTCCGAAGGCCAGTGAGGGTCCGGTTACCCGGCGAAGCGCCCGGTCACGGGCGGCAGATCCTTGAGCGTCACGATGCCCGGTGGCGCGGCGACCACCGCGGGCACCGCATTGGTCACCGGCAGCGCGGTGTAGATCATGCCGAGGCCCATGAAGCCCGGCTCGGTCCAGTCCTTGGGCGGCAGGCAGTGCAGCACGGTGCGCATGTTGGGCAGGCCGAAAACCTGGATCACGTGGCCGTGCTCAAGGGGTTTGGGCGGCGTGACGTGGTCGCCCATGGTCCAGTTGAAGCCGACGCTGACGACGTTGCGGTCGCCGACCCAGCCGCGGTGATACCCGTAGACGCTGCCCACGGTGCCCTTCGGGATCTGCATGAAGCCCAGATCGGAGTCGTCGGTCGCCGCGGTGAACTGCACGTCGAAACTCATCCGATCCAGTTTTGCGCCGATGGCGTCGGCCATCATCGCCGCGGATTCGGCGAACACCTCGCTCTCCACGCGCACGCTCTCGGCCAGCCCGGGGGTTTCGGGATCCTTGCCGAAGCCCATGGCCGCCTGGGTGCCCGCCGACTCGTAGGTCGAGCAGTCAACCGACTCGGTGATGCGGATCTCGTCGACCCGCTCGCACGACCCGGAAAGCACCATGCCGACCATGTTGGTCATCCCCGGGTGCGCCCCACTGCCGAAAATCGTGGAATTGCCCTTCTCACAAGCCTTCCGAATACGGTCGAGGTCTTCGGGTGTCTGCTTGCCGCCGGTGATCCACGCTGCGCTTGAGCACACGTTGACGCCGGACTCCAGTAGCCGGACCAGCTCGTCGACGTTCGGCCACAGCGGGTTGTAGCAGCACGCGTCGGGCCGCGACGCCAGCAGTTCGTCGATGGAGTTGGTCGCGGTGACACCGGTGGGCTCCGGCCAGCCCGCGAGTTCGGCCGCGTCGACACCGATCTTGTCGGCGCCGTGCGCGTACACGCCGACCAGCTCCAGGTCGGGCCTGCCGATGATCGCGTGCAGGGAACGCTTGCCGATGTTGCCGGTGGTCCACTGGATGACGCGGATCGGCTGCGGTGCTGCGGTCATGAATCGTCTCCTCGATGCGGCGGTTTCTGCAGTAGACACTATGAATCACAGTGTTCACTGCTCGGGGGATCGGGTGCTGGCGGCGGACCGATGCGCGACGCACAATCGGAATATGAGGCCGGATGCCTCGTCCGGCTGACGCCGCGAATCGAGGACAGATCATGGGCATCCTTTACTCCCTGGCCGCCGCCGGGGCCGCGGCCGTGGGTCTGCTGTGGCTCGGGCTCGCCAACATCCGCGTGATCAGGCAATACGAACGGGGTGTGGTGTTCCGGTTCGGCAGAGTGCTCGAAGGTGTCCGCTCACCGGGCCTGACCATGCTGATCCCGGTCGCCGACCGGCTGCAGAAGGTCAACATGCAGATCATCACGATGCCGATCCCGGCTCAGGACGGCATCACCCGCGACAACGTGACCGTGCGGGTCGACGCCGTCATCTACTTCAAGGTCGAGGATCCGGTGCGGGCCGTCGTCGACGTGCAGGACTACATGTCGGCCATCGGCCAGGTCGCCCAGACCTCGCTGCGGTCGATCATCGGCAAGAGCAATCTCGACGACCTGCTGTCCAACCGCGAGCGGCTCAACCAGGGGCTGGAACTGCTCATCGACAGCCCCGCGCTGGGCTGGGGCATCCACATCGACCGCGTAGAGATCAAGGATGTGGTGCTGCCGGACTCGATGAAGCGCTCGATCGCCCGGCAGGCCGAGGCCGAGCGCGAGCGGCGGGCCCGCGTGATCACCGCGGACGGTGAGCTGCAGGCCTCCGAGAAACTCGCCCAGGCCGCCGACGTGATGGCCGGCGAACCCGCGGCGCTGCAGCTGCGCCTGCTGGAGACCGTCGTCGAGGTCGCCGCGGAGAAGAACTCCACCGTGGTGCTGCCGTTCCCGGTCGAACTGCTGCGATTCCTGGAGCGGGCGACGCCCGCGGCCGGCCCTCGGTCGAAGGTGCCCGACGACGCCCGCGACATCGCGCTCGACCCTGCGCTCAAGGTGGGGCCGGCAGCGACCGAATGATCCGCGGCAGTTCCGTGAGCGCAGTCGAGGCTCGCGCCGGTTCGGGCCCGCCGACGTAGATCGACGACATGCCGAGCCGCCGCGGCCCTTCCACGTCGGCCGCCCAGTTGTCGCCGACGAACACGACGTCCGCGGCCGTCGTACCGCGCGCGTGCAAGGCGGCCTCGAAGATCTTCGGGTGCGGTTTGCGCCAGCCGACCTCGACCGACGTGATGATCATGTCGACCGCGCTGTTCAGGCCGAACCGGTGTACGAGCCGTGGCACCAGAGCGGGTGCGTGGGTGTTGCTGACGATCGTCAGCCGGTGATCGACAGCCAGGTCGGTCACACAGTCAAGGGCGGCTGCGGCGGGCCGCACGTTGCCGGTCCACGCGTCCAGGTATTCCTCGATCAAGGTGTCGATGGCGTCGCCGGATACCGGAGGCGATCCGATGGCGGCCCAATATCGTTGTGCGACTTGGTGCATCGAATACTCGCGACCGGTGCGGCCGGCTTCGGACTCGAGCGCGTCCCACGTGTTCTGCCAGTGTTCGTTCACGGCTTCGGGGGAGATGGCCGAGCCCGCGCGGCGCGCAAAAGCCAACGGCGCGTTGTAGGCCGGGTGCGTGGACGGGTCATAGTCGACGAGCGTGCCGAAGAAGTCGAAGAACACGTGGCGCACCATCAGGGCCCAGCCTAGGCCGGCCCGGGTCAACCGGACGCTTGCGAACCCTCGGTGCTGAGCAGCAGGACCGAGGAGTCGGCGCCGAGGCCGAGGCATGACCGTGCCGGTTCGGCAGCCAGGATCCGCAACGCGGCGAGGCTCGCGGCGCCGCACGGCCCGGCGTCCACGCCGAGCCGGCCGAGTTCGGCGACAGCCTGTGTGGCCGCGTCCTCGTCCACCACGACCGCGCCTGCCAAGCCCTTCTCAAGATCGGGCCAGGCGAGATAAGACGGTGTGCCGCAGTTGAGTCCGGCCATGCTGGTCTGGCCCGTCGGAACGGTCGTGAGCGTGCCCGCGGCCAGACTGGCACGCACACAGTCGGCCACGTCGGGCTCGACGGACACGACGCGGCAGTCGGGGTGCGAGCGCCCGAACGTCACCGCGGCGTGGGCGAGCGAGCCGACCCCGGCGGGTACCACGATGAGGTCGACGCCGGTACCGAGCTCGGCGGCCTGATCGGCGGCCTCGTCGAACAAGGTCGCGTAACCGTCGACGATCCACTGGGGGACGTCTTCGTAACCGGGCCACGAGGTGTCCTGCACCAGCAGCGCGTCGGCGTCCGCGTCGGCCAGCGCGGCGGCCGCCCTGACCGCATCGTCGTAGGGCAGGTCCAGGACGCGCACCTCGGCGCCCTCGGTTCGGATGGCTTCGATCGCACGCTCGGAAACTCCTTGCGGCACAACGATGGTCGCAGGAAGTCCGGTCAGTTTGGCCATGCGCGCAACGGCGCGGCCGTGGTTGCCGTCGGTGGCCGTGACGAGCCGGGGCCGCTCGCGATCACTCGACTGCAGCGCGCGATGCACGGCCCACGATGCACCGAGCATCTTGAACGCGGGCAGTCCGAGGCGGAGGGACTCGTCCTTGACCAGTACGGCTGCCAGCCCGAGACCCTCGGCGACCGTCGGCAGCGAGACCAAGGGCGTGACCGCGTAGTCCGGCAGGTTCGAGTGGAAGTCCCGGATGTCGCCGGTCTCCCGTGGTTCCGCGGGCCGGCCCGCGGCCCAGCTTGGGTTGAGCAAGAACGATTCGGTCGTCAGCACGGCATACCTCCTGTCCCACACGGTAGGTACCGCCGCAGCTTGAAGAAAATCACTGATTCCTGCCGTCAACCCGGCAGGATTACTGAAGTGTTTCTAGGATCGGGGAATGTTGGATGTGCGACGCCTGCGCTTTCTGGTGGAGCTGAGCCAGCGCGGCACCATCGCGGCGGTGGCCGAAGCACTGCACATGAGTCCGTCCGGGATCTCCCAGCAGCTGGCGTTGCTCGAACGCGAGGCGGGCGCGGCGCTGCTGGAACGGGTCGGGCGCGGGGTGCGGCTCACCGAGGCCGGACAGCGGTTGGCCGACCGGGCCGCCGACATCCTGGCAGCGCTCGAACTGGCCCATGCCGAGTTGCGCTCCGGCGAGGATCCACCGACAGGCACGTGCCGGGTCGCCGCGTTCGGCAGCGCGGCCCGGGCGCTCGTCCCGGCCTTGTTGGGATGCCAGAAGCTCCATCAGGGACTACGGGTCGAACTCGTCGAGTCGGAGCCGGAAGTCGCGGTTCCAGCGCTGCTCAGCGGTGAATTCGACCTGGTGGTCAGCGAGGAGTACCCTGCCGCCGCGCCCTCGTTGCCGCGCCACGTACACCGGGAGGTGCTCGCCGAGGACGCGCTGGAGATCGTGGCGGCGTCGGATCTGCTTCGAGGGCGCGACGTCGTGAAGGCCGGCAGCTCGCTGCCGTGGGCCTTGGAACCCGTCGGCGCCGCGTCGCGCGCCTGGTCCGTCCAGCACTGCCTCGGGCTCGGCTTCACGCCGACCGTTCAATACGAGTCCTATGACCTCGACCTGCTGCTGCTGTTGGTCCACCAGGGCGCGGCCGCGAGCATCCTGCCGCGACTCGTGCTGCCGCCGCACCGGGAGACCGCAACGCTGATCCGGGTCGAGACGGGGTGGTCGCGGACCTTGGTCGCCTTGACCCGTCAGGCCCGGGCCGGCGATCCCTCGGTGCGGGCCGTCCGGCGGTCGCTGCACGGACGATTCCGCGAATCGGCAGTTCCACTGACGGATGAGCTTCAGTGACCGACGCTGTTCCCGGCCCGCTCCGCCGGGGATACTCGGACGCGAGACGATCGAGTTGACGCGTGCAGGAGGATCCATGGCGCCACGAGTAGCACTGACGACCGATATCGGTGAGGGACTGGGCCGTTGGAGCCTGGGCGACGACGACGCCTTGCTCGAGATCGTCACGAGCGCCAACATCGCGTGCGGCTTCCACGGCGGCGACCCCGGCATCATGCGGCGCACGTGCGCGATCTCGGTCAAGAACAACGTCGCGATCGGCGCGCAGGTGAGTTACCGGGATCTGCACGGTTTCGGCCGCCGCTACATCGCCATGCCGGGTGACGAGCTGCGCGACGACCTGCTGTACCAGATGGGCGCACTCGAGGTCTTCGCGCGGCTGGCGGGCGGCAAGGTCGACTTCGTCCGGGCGCACGGCGCACTGTGGAACGTCGCCACGAAGAACACCGAGCACGCGCAGGCCCTCGTCGACGCCACGCTCGAATTCAACAGGGATCTGCCACTTCTGGCCGCCGTCGACACCGAGGTTTGGCGACTCGGCAAGGAGGCGGGCCTGCGCATGGTCGCCGAGGCGTTCGTCGACCGCGCCTACACGCCCGAGGGTCTCCTGCAGTCCCGCAGCGAGCCCAACGCGCTGCTGACCGATGCCGACGCGGCCGCGGCGCGGGCCGTGCAGATGGTCACCGAAGGCCATCTGACCGCGAACGACGGCAGCGAGGTCGACGTCACTGCCGAAGCCTTGCTCGTGCACTGCGACACCCCGGGCGCTGTCGACATCGCACGCAAGACGCGTGCCGCGCTCGAGGCCGCAGGCGTCGAATTGTTCCCCATTCGGTGACCCTCGACCCGGCGTTCGTGCCCGAACTTCGGCCGTGCGGCGAGGAAGCCTGGCTGCTCGACCTCGAGGACAACGGCGCGGTTCACCGCTGGGCCGCGGCGGTCCACCGCGCGGGGCTGCCAGGCGTGGTCGAGGTGGTGCCCGGGCTGACCACCCTGCTGGTGACCCTGGACCCCGCACAGACCAGCGCAGGCGCGCTGCGGGCGGCGCTCGAAACGCTGCGGCCGGGCCTCGAACAGGCCACGGACACCGAGCACCACGTGATCGACGTACGTTACGACGGTGAGGATCTCGCCGAGGTGGCAGGTCTGACCGGACTGAGCGTCGCCGAGGTGGTCGCCGCACACACCGGCACGCCGTGGCGCGTCGCGTTCTGCGGTTTCGCCCCCGGATTCTCGTACCTGGTCGGCGGGGATCCACGGCTGCGGGTGCCGCGCCGCGACGAGGCGCGCATCCGCGTGCCTGCCGGCGCCGTGGCGATAGCCGGCGCGTTCTCGTCGGTCTATCCCCGGGTCTCTCCGGGCGGCTGGCAGCTCCTGGGTCACACCGATGCGGTGCTGTGGGACTGCGCGGCAGCGTCGCCGGCTACCCTGCGGCCCGGGGCGACCGTTCAGTTCCGCGACGTGGGCCGATGAACCGGCTCACCGTCGAATCCGTCGGCGTGATGGCGCTCCTGCAGGATCGCGGTCGCCGCGGGCTGGCCCACCTCGGGGTAGGGCAATCCGGCGCCGCCGACCGGGCCTCGTACGATCTGGCGAACCGCCTCGTCGGCAATCAGCCGGGTGCGCCCGGTATCGAAATCACCCTGGGGCGCGTGGCGTTCACCGTCCAGGCGCCTGCGCTTCTCGCGGTGACGGGAGCCCCGGTGGCGGTGACGTGCGGTGGCCGGCAGCACGCTGTCAATGCCGCGTTCACCGCACGGGCGGGAGATCGCGTGACGCTGGGCGCCCCCACCGAAGGGCTTCGCACGTACCTCGCGGTACGAGGCGGGTTCGTGGGGCGGTCCGTGCTCGGCTCGATGTCGTGGGACACCATGGCCAAGCTCGGTACGCCGCCACTGCGGGCGGGTGACGTTCTGGACGTGGGCAACGCCAAAGCGGACTGGCCGGCAACCGACCTGGCTCCGGGCCCGGCGATGCGCACGTGGTCGCTGACCTTGCCGCTCATGCTCGGCCCGCGCGACGACTGGTTCTCCGACGTCGCCCTGACGCGACTGGCCGAGGACGAGTTCGTCGTCACGCCCGACGCCGATCGCGTCGGTATCCGGCTCGACGGGCCGGAACTGCCGCGCCGGCGCGGCGGCGAACTGGCAAGTGAGGGCGTGGTGCTCGGTGCGCTGCAGGTTCCGACCAAGGGCCGGCCCACGTTGTTCCTGGCCGATCGACCGGTGACCGGCGGGTACCCGGTGATCGGCGTCGTACCGCGGACGGCCGTCGACGCGGCCGCACAGGCCGTGCCAGGTACGCGGATTCGCTTCGCGCCCTACCGCGCACAGTTGAATGGCAATCGGTGACAAACATGAACAGCCGGGTTGGCTAGCGATGCCATGGAGCGGCGCTGTGGATTGGCATAGCGTGACGCCACACAGCCCTCATCCGCAACAGAGAGGACGGCGCGATGCCCGCGACCTTCGGGTTGGCCGTGGAGAACTTCACCTCGGCTCAGAAGACACCCCGGATCGACGAGTTGCTCACCACGGCCAGGCGCGCCGAACAGCTCGGGTTCACCTCGCTCTGGGCGTGGGATCACCTGTTCCTCGGCAGCCGCCAGCCGTTCCCGCAACTCGAGGCCCTCACCACACTCGCGGTGCTGGCCAGCCACACCAGCACCATCACACTCGGCACCGGTGTGCTGGTCCTGCCGATTCGTGATCCGGCGTTGTTGGCCAAGACCGCGGCCACCATCCAGGAGATCTCCAACGGACGCTTGCGCCTCGGTGTCGCAGCCGGCTGGTACGAACGCGAATTCGACGCCACGGGAACACCTTTCAAGACCCGCGGGAAGATCTTCGAGCGCAACCTCGAGATCTGCATGAACCTCTGGACACAGGACGAGGTGACCCAGACGTGGGACGACCTGGCGTTCCGCCGGGTCAAGATGTTGCCGCTGCCCCGGCCGAGGCCGCAGGTGCTGATCGGCGGATACGTCGACCGCGTGCTGAAGCGCGTTGCCACGCTCGGCGACGGTTGGCTCACGTACTTCTACACGCCGGAGGCGTTCACCGAATCGTGGGCCAAGATCACGCGGTTCGCCGAGGAGGCGGGCCGCGACCCGGCCCAGCTGCATTCGCTCAACCAGCTGCCGATCTGCATCGGCTCCTCGAAGGAACAGGCGCAGGCCCTCACCGGTCCGTGGCTGGCTTCCTACTTCGACACCCCGGAGTGGAGCAACGCGACACCCGACAGCGCGATCTGCGGCACGCCCGAGGACTGTGCCGAACAGATCGCGGCCCACCTCGACGCGGGTGTCCAGGAGATCTGCCTCGTACCGCACGCGTACGACCCGGAGCAGGTGGAGCGGTTCGCCGCAGAAGTGCGTCCGTTGCTGGGCAGCCTGGTGGGTGCCGCATGAGTGGCCGGCTGATGACCCCGGGCGTCACCGAAGCGCGTCTCGAACTCGAAGGGCGCACGCGCACAAGCGATGACAAGATCACCACGGCAGCCGAGGCCGTACGCCGGCTGGTTCCCGAGGGCGCGGTGATCGGCGTGGGGGGCACCAATCACGCGCGCACCCCCATGGCGCTGCTCATCGAGTTGCTGCGGCAGGGCCGCACCGGGCTGACCATGACGCGGCCGCTGTCGTGTTTCGAAGCCGAACTCATGCTGGCCACCGGCACCGCCGAACGCATCATGACCAGCTGGGTCGGGATCGGCCACGGTTGGGGCCTCGCGCCGGTCGTGCGGCATCTGGTCGAGCACGGCAACCCCGTCTTCGAGGAGTGGAGTCATCTCGGTATCGGGTTGCGCTACAAGGCCGGAGCCATGGGCGTGCCCTACCTGCCCACGCTCAGCATGCTGGGCTCCGACATCGACATCCAGCTGGGCCTGGCGAAGGTCACGTGCCCCTACACCGGGCAGCTCCTCAATGCGGTCCCGAGCCTGAACCCCGACGTGGCGCTGATCCACGTCCAGCGCGCCGACGCCGCGGGCAACGCCCAGATCGACGGCTATCAACTGATGGACGCCGATCTGGCCCTGGCCGCACGCCGGGTCATCATCTCAGCGGAGGAGATCGTCACCACCGACGAATTCCGGTCCGACCCGGCCCGCACCGCGATTCCGGGATTTGCCGTCGACGCGGTCGTGCATCAGCCCATGGGTGCCTACCCGCACGAGTGCTACGGGCACTACGAGGCCGACCTCGACGAATTCACCGCGTATATGCAAGCTGTGAAGAAGGGCGGCATCGAAGGTGCCCGGTCCTACGTCGCGGCACTGACCGCCCACGCCGACCACGACGCGTATCTGGCCTCGATCGATCCCGATCGACTCGCGGCCGCACGACGCACCGCCGAGGAGATGCTGCCGAGATGACCGAATCCCTGACCCGGGCGCGTCCCGTCCAACATCCCGACGCAAGGCCCGACGAGATCATGACCATCGCGGCCAGCCGGTTGCTCGAAGACGGCAAGGTGCTCTTCGCCGGGATCGGCCAGCCGCTGGTTGCGGCGGCGATCGCCAAGCGGCGCCAGGCCCCCAACCTGACGGTGCTGCTCGAGGGCGGCATGATCGGCATCGAACTGCAGGCCGGTGAACTGCCCGCGTCCACCAACGAGGTCCGCGCCGCGATCGGTGCCCAGATGCTGACCACCGCGACCGACATCTTCCTGATGGCCCAGCGTGGTTTCTTCGACTACGGCTTCATCGGTGTCGCGCAGGTCGATCAGTACGGCAACGTCAACACGAGCGTCGTCGGCGATCCGGCGAAACCGGCTGTCCGGCTGCCCGGTCCGGGCGGGGCCAACGACATCGCCTCGATGTGCAATGAGGTCGTGGTGGTCACGCCGCACGAGCCGCGCCGCTTCGTCGAGCGCGTCGACTTCATCACCAGCCCCGGTTTCTTGACCGGCACGACCTCGCGGCGGGACAGCGGACTGCTCTACGGTGGGCCCCGGTGGGTGGTCACCGACCTTGCGCTGCTCGACTTCGCGCCCGATTCCCGCCGGATGCGCGTGCGCGCGCTGCAGGCCGGTGTCACGCTCGACCAGGTCAGGGCCGCAACGGGATTCGAGCTGCTGGTGCACGATCAGCTCGACGAGCTGCCGCCCGTGGACGACGCCGAACTGGCGTTGCTGCGCCACCTCGTCGACGGTGAGGAGACACAGGCATGACGGTGCAGGAGACAACGCAGGCCGGGCGCACCGCGGCCAGCTGCTTCGAATATCAGCGCGCCGAATCATGGTCCGACGCAATCGAACTACTCGAACTGTGGGACGACGAGGCCAAGATCCTCGCAGGTGGGCAAAGCCTGATCCCCATGCTCAACCTGCGCCTGGCGGCGCCCGGTGCACTCATCGACGTCAATCCCATCCCGGCCGCCGCGCCCCGGCTCGACGGTAATCACATCGTCATCGACGCCAACACCCGTCATCGGGTGCTGACCACGTCCGATGTGGTGCGCACGCACGCGCCGCTGTTGTCGCACGCCGTGCGATTCGTGGGCAACGTGCGCGTCCGCAACCGCGGCACCTTCGGTGGCACACTTGCCCACGCGGACCCGACCGGGGAGATCGCCGCCGTCACGATGGCCATGGGCGGCGAGATCATCGTGCAGGGGCCGAGCGGCACCCGCACCGTCCCCGCCGACGAGTTCTTCATCACCTACCTGACCACCGCGATGGAACCGAACGAGGTGATCGTCGGCGGGCGCATTCCGGTCGGCGCCGACGGTCGCTGGGGATTTCACGAAGTCGTCCGCCGGTACTCCGATTTCGCGACCGTCAGCGTCACGGTCATGGCACGCGCCGCCACCGACGTTCGCGTGGTGCTCGGCGGCGTCGCGGTCCGGCCGTTGCTGGTCGACCCGGAATACCTCGCACCGGCGCTGTCGGACCCCGGCAACCCGGACCGGGCCCGCGAGAGTGCCGACGCGATCGCGGCATCGCTCGACCCGGACACGGATCTGCATGCCACGGCCGACTACCGGCGCCGGCTCGTCGCGGTGCACACCCGCAGGCTCTTGGAACAGGTACTCGCAGAGGAGGGCCGCACAGCATGATCCGAACCCAGGTGGTGCTCCGCGTGAACGACCGCGATCACGAGGTGTGGGTGCGCAACGACCGCACGCTGCTCGACGTCCTGCACGACGACCTCGGTATGCCTGACGTGCGGTACGGCTGCGCCGAAGGTGTCTGCGGCACCTGCACGGTCCTGATGGACGGCGACCCCGTGAGCGCATGCTGCGTGTACGCGGTTCAGGCGGAGGGCCACGACATCGTGACCCTGCGCGGCTGGTCGGATCCGCAGGATGAGCCGCATCCCCTGCAGAAGTGCTTCCTGGAGCGCGGCGCGTCCCAGTGCGGCTTCTGCACACCGGGAATGCTGTTGACCGCGGCCACGCTCGCCGAACGCAATCCGGACGCATCGCGCGAAGAGATCCGCCATGAGTTGGTCGGGAACCTGTGCCGCTGCACGGGTTATCAGGCCATCGTCGATGCGGTCGAAGACTATCTGCACACACCGGCAGTAGAGAGGGGAGGTGCCCAGTGACCACCGTCGAACCGGGAACCACTCCCGATACGACCGAACCACCCAGCGCCCCGGCAGAATTCGATCCGGACGCGGACTCGGGCCCCGAGCCGCGCGAACGCGACTTCCGGGTGGTCGGGCAGTCGCCCGCCCACCACGACTTCGTCAACAAGGTGCGTGGCACCCTGCTGTACGCCGCGGACTGGAACCTGCCGGGCATGATCCACGGCAAGGTCGTCCGGTCCGACGTCGCACCCGCACGCATCGTCCGGATCGACACGTCGGCCGCCGAGCGGCTCGAAGGTGTGGTGGCCGTGCTGACCGCCGCGGACGTCCCGCACAACGCGATCGTCGAGCACGCCAGCGGCGGGCTCGGCGAACTGACCGTCGAACAGCCTGTGCTGGCCCGCGACCGCGTGCGGTACGTCGGCGAGCCGGTCGCGGTGGTCGCCGCGACAGATCCGGAGACCGCGGCCGAGGCGGTCGACCTCGTCGAGGTCGAATACGAACCGCTGCCCGGCGTCTACCGCCCCGAGGACGCCTTGGCCGACGGTGCGCCGCTCGTGCACGACGAAGGCAATGTCCTGGTCAACTGGCACCTCGACCGTGGCGACGTCGATGCCGCGTTCGCCGCCGCCGATGTCGTCGTCGACCACACCTACCGCAGCCAGCATGTCGAGCACGCCTACCTCGAAACCGAGGCGGGTGTGGGGTGGATCGAGAACGACGTTGTCACACTGCGGATCTCGACACAGGTCATCGAGCATGCGGTCGAGATCGCGACGATCCTCGGGCTACCGCAGAGCCAGGTGCGCGTGATCGCGTCCTACATGGGTGGCGGCTTCGGCGGCAAAGAGGACATGACCGTCGAGCCCTACATCGCGCTGCTGGTCTGGCGGACCCGCAGGCCCGTGCGGATGATCTGGTCGCGACAGGAATCGATCCTGGCGAGCACCAAACGCCACCCGTTCACCATGCACTACCGCACCGCGGCCACCAAGGACGGAAAGATCCTCGCGGTCGACGCCGACATCGTCGGCGACGCGGGCGCCTATCCGTGCCTGAGTGCCCGGGTGCTGTTCGCCGGCGCGGCCCTGTCGCCAGGCCCGTACAAGGTTCCGGCGGTCCGCATCCGGTCGCGGGCCGTGTTCACCAACAACGTGCCCACGAGTGCCTTCCGCGGGTTCGGAGCCATGCAGGTGACCCTCGGTTATGAATCCCAGATGGATGCGCTCGCGGCCGAACTCGGGTTGAGCCGCGAGGAGGTGCGCGACCGCAACTACATCGAGAAAGGTGACCTGCTGGCCGGCGGGGAACCGATCACGACTGCCGTCGCCGTGCGCGAGACGCGGGATGCCGCGCTCGAAATGCTCGGCGAGCCAAGCCAACCGAGCGGGCCCAACCGGGTTGTCGGGCGGGGCTTCGCGTGCGGCATGCAGCCATACGGCCGGTCCATCTGGTTCCGTGACCACGCCGCGGCGTGGGTGACGCTGCAGGCCGACGGCACGTTGCTGATCCGCAGCGGGGTCACGGACCTCGGGGCCGGCCAGGCCGCGAGCCTGTGTCAGATCGCCTCGGAAATCCTCGGTGTCGCGCTTTCGGACATCAGTGTCTACATCGGGGACACCGCGCTGACCCCGCCTGCCGGTGGCACCTATGCCACGCGTCAGCTGTACATGTCGGGCAACGCGATCCTGCGAGCCGCGCGCAAGCTGCGCGACCAGCTCACCCCCGTCGCCGCAAAGGAACTCGGAGTTCCCGAAGACGCGCTGGTGTGGGTCGACGGCATGGTCCGCACCGAGGACGGAACCACCGGGCTGAGCCTGCCCGAACTGGTGCGCGCGGCCAACGAAGCCCGCGTCGACACCGCGGTGCTGAACACCTGGCGGGCCCGGTCCGGTGGCTTCGACCCGCAGAAGGGCCAGGGACACACCTATCCCGACTACACGTTCGGCACGCATGCCGCCGAGGTCGAGGTCGATCTGGAGACCGGTGACGTGCGGTTGCTCAAGTACGCGGCGTGCCACGACGTGGGCCGAGCGATCAATCCCACCCGGGTGCACGGCCAGATCATCGGCGGTGCCGCGCAGGGCATCGGCTACGCGCTCACCGAGGACTGCGTCACCGACGCCGGCCATCCGCTGTCGTCGCTGTTCGCCGACTACCTCATCCCGACGGCGATGGACCTGCCCGACATCCGCGTCGCCATCGTCGAAAGTGGTGAGGGCCGTGGACCGCTCAACGCCCGCGGCATCGGTGAACCACCGATCGGCCCGCCCGCGGCCACCATCGCCAGCGCAGTCGAGGCCGCGATCGGTGTCAGGCCCACCCAGCTACCCATCACCGCCGAGCGGGTGCTGGCCCTGCTCGACCAGCGTGAACTCGAAAGGGGAGACAGCGCATGAAATTACAGCATCGGACCGAGGTCGGTGCCGCCCCCGACGACGTGTGGGCGTTCCTTCAGGACACCCCGGCGGTGGTGGAATGCATGCCCGGCGCTGAACTCGTCGACGAGTTGGGTGACGACCGCTACGAGGGCGTGCTGCGCGTGGCGATCGGGCCGCTGAAGATGAACTACGCGGGACGTGCGTCGGTGGTCGAGCGGGACGCGGCAGCGCGGCGGATCGTGCTCGACGCGAGCGGGCGCGACAAGCGCGGTTCCGGTTCGGTCGTGGCGCACGTCGCATTGCAGGTCGAGCCCGCCGATGCGGGCAGCCGTATCGACGTGGTCTCCGACATCGACCTCACAGGCCGAATCGCCTCGCTGGGCCGTGGCATTCGGGACGTGTCCAACCAGATGTTCGTCGACTTCGCCGGCGAGTTGGGCAGCCGCATCGAAGGGCGGGGCCGGCCCGCGCCTGCCGCCGACGGCGCACGCCAGGCCGCGACGGCCACGCTGACGTCGGTGGCCGCACCGCGGTCGGAGCCCACCGCGACGCGCGGGGGCGGCGAAATCAAGGTGCTGCCATTGATCTGGGCGGTGACGCGGGAACGCCTCGCCGATTTCCTGGAGCGGCTGAGCACCCGCGTGCGCCCGAACTGACACAGCCGTGCGGGAGTTGTTGGGGGAGCTGACCAAACGCTGGCGCGCCGGCGAGAGCGTCGGTCTCGGCACCGTGGTCGCGACGTTCCGGTCCGCGCCGCGCCCGCCGGGCGCGGCGATGATGGTCGGTTCCGACGGGTGTGCCTACGGCTCGGTGTCGGGCGGGTGTGTCGAAGGTGCGGTGTACGACCTGGCACAGGCCGTGGCCGCATCGGGCCGGCCGATCCTGCAGCGCTACGGGGTGTCTGACGACGACGCGTTCGCGGTGGGACTCACGTGCGGCGGGATCCTCGACGTCTACGTCGAGAAGGTGGATCGCCAGAGCTTCCCGGAACTGGGCGGGATCGCCGACGACGTCGAGGCCGGGCGCCCGGTCGCGGTCGCCACGGTCGTCGCACATCCCAATCGCTCCTGGGTCGGGCGGCGGCTCGTGATTCGCCCGGACGAAACGGCGCGGGTGGACAGCACTGTCGGCTCGGCCCGGGCCGACGAGGCGGTTCGCGACGATGCTCTGGGCCTGCTGGCCGCGGGCCACAGTGCGACGCTGACGTACGGTCCCGACGGAGAACGCCGCGGTGCCGGAATGCGGGTCTTCGTCAGCGTGTTCGCGCCCAAGCCGCGGATGCTGGTGTTCGGCGCGATCGACTTCGCCGCGGCCCTTGCACGCGCAGGCACCTTCCTGGGTTATCACGTCACGGTATGTGACGCGCGTCCGGTGTTCGCCACGCGCAGTCGATTTCCCGACGCCGACGCCGTGGTGGTGGACTGGCCGCACCGCTACCTCGCCGGTGAGAACGCCGCGGGCCGGATCGATGCGCGTACGGTCGTCGCGGTCTTGACACACGATCCGAAGTTCGACGTGCCGCTGCTCGAGGTGGCGTTGCGGATCCCGCACCTCGCCTATGTCGGCGCCATGGGTTCGCGTCGCACGCATGACGACCGTTCGAAGCGCTTGCGGGAGAAGGGATTGTCAGAGGCCGAGCTGGCCAGACTGTGCAGTCCCATCGGCCTCGACCTGGGCGCGCGGACCCCGGAAGAGACGGCGATCTCGATCGCGGCGGAGATCGTCGCGCGCCGGTGGGGAGGCAGCGGACGGCACCTCACGGACACCGCGGGGCCCATCCACGAAAGTCCACACGTGCCCGCCGTCATGTCGGCCGAGTCGCGAGAATCTTCTGCATCTCGTTGATCTGCAACGCCACACCGATCTGGATGGCCACCGGGGTGCTGGTGCTGAACGGGCCGAGGAGGCGTTCGAGTTTCGCCAGACGGTAGCGCAGGGTGTTGTAGTGGTAGTGCAGATGTCGTGCCGCCTCAGCCATGTTCATGTTGTGCTCGATGAGTGTCTCCAGCGTCTGGAACATCTCGGATCGTTCGGGTTCGCTCATGCGGAGGACGGGGCCGAGTTTCTCGTCGGCGAACGCGCGCAGGTCTTCGTCGCTGACCTGCGCCAGCAACCGGAACAGGCCCAGCTCGCCGTATGCCGTCACCGCGCCGAGCCCCGAGACCCGCGACCCGAGGCGCAGCGCGGTCCGGGCCTCCTGGTAGGCGATCGAGACACCGGCCGGGCCCGGATAGCTGCGGCTGACGCCGATTGCGTACTGGCCGTTGGTGAAATGCGCGACTTCGTCCTGCACGGCGTGGGCCACGGCGAGCACGTCCTGGTCGGCACCGATGACTGCCACCAACTCGGAACCGAGCCCGGCCGCGGCTGCCAAGCGGTCCTGACTGCGTACGGCCGACGCCCAGAACTCGATCGCGCGGTCGTCGGCCAGCCGGGACCGGCGCCTGGTCGAATGGGCTTCGTCGGGCGTGCCTTCTCTGCGGCCGACCAGGACCGCGATGTCTCGTTCGAGATCCCAGCCGAAACCTGAACCCAGCGATGCGTATTCGCCCGACTCGGATTCGCTGCCCGAGATCAGCTCGAACAGGGCGTTGGACGAGAATCGCCGTTCGACCGCGCCCACCGCGAGGTCGCGCGTAACCTCCAGCGCCGCAACGATTGCGGCCTGGCCGACGGCCACCAGGCTGAACTCGCCGAACGGTCTTTCGGCTTCGACCGCGACGACGAATCCGTGGTGCAGGCGCCCCGCGCGGATCTCGCGAGACGCCCAGCGCTTGCCGGTGCGCTTGTCGGTGTGCAGGCCGGTCAAACCCAACCGCAGCAGGTCGGCCGACTCTGCCTTCATGAAATGCAGATCCACCAGGGGAGCCTCGTCGCCGGCCTGCGCCAGCACGGTCCCTTGTGGATCGGTGATCGCCACACTGGCGTCGCCGAGCAGACCGGACAGGCTGCCGGCCAGTTCGCTGAGGCCGCCGCCCGACAGCGTGATCGCCAGGAAGGAGTGGTGTATCTCCTGAGCCTTTGCCAGCGCCGACGCCTGCCGGTTGACGATGATCGCGAATGCCCTGCTGAGGATGTCGTCGAAACGGATGCGCTCCGGGATGACCACCAGCGGCAGGCCGAGTCGATCGGCGGCGTCGATCACCGGCTGGCCGAGTTCGGGCATGTAACGATCGAGTTTGATTCCGATACCGGCCAGCCCGAGCTGGTGCAGATCCACGAGGAGCTTGGCCTGGTCTTCGTCGTCGCGGGGCAACGGATACCCGGTCGCCAGGAGGAACTCGTCCTGGCGGACCCATCGGCCGATGTCGGGAACCGTCATCACGTTGACGGCACTGATGGCCCGGTCCAGACCTGAACTGCCCGCGATCAATTCGGCACCGGACAACACTTCGTCATCGAGTAGCTCGCGGAGAGTGAGGGTTTCGCTCGAATGTGCAGCCGCCATGTCGGGCGTGTTCATAGGCGGGTAGCTTAGCGTTGATCGACAACAACCGCGATGTTCTTTGGCACAAACAGCCATGGGTTGTTCTGGCTGCTCTTCATATGGTTGCTCTACCCGGGCCAGTCGGCTGACGGGCGGATCCGACGAAGAGGAGCACCGTGACACGAAGCGTGAAGTCCCTTGTTGCCGAGGGCGATGTGAACGAGACGGTGTCGATCCTGGGCGGCACGGGCAACCTCGGGTTCGGCCTCGCGGTGCGGCTGGGTGCGGCCGGATATCGGGTGTGTCTGGGTTCGCGGGATGTCGAGCGCGCACGCCGTGCCGCGGCGCAGGCGGACGAACTCGTCGAGCACGGCACCTTCGTCGGATGCCTCAACAGCGAAGCCGTCACGCAGGCAGACCGGCTCGTGATCGCCGCCGTCCCGTTTGCCAGCCACGTCGCGACGCTCCGCAGTGTCGCCGAGCATTGGCGGGCCGGTCAGGTGTTGCTGGACACCACCGTTCCGCTCGCGACCGCCGTCGGCGGGCGCCCCACGCACTTGGTCGAACCGTGGCACGGCTCCGCGGCCCAGCAGGCGCGTTCGGCGATCGACGATCGAATCGGGCTCGTGGCGGGCCTGCACACCATCAGTGCCGCGGCGCTGCGGGATCTTTCGCGTCCCCTCGACCAGGACACGCTCATCTGCGGCGACCGCCGGGGGAAAGAACTGGTGGCCGCAGCGCTGGAACGGATCGACGGCCTGCGAGTGGTCGATGCGGGTTCGCTGGAGATGAGCCGTCTGCTGGAAGGCCTGACTCCGGTCCTGATCGGGATCAACATCCGCAACAAGACTCACGCCGGCATTCAGGTCACGCACCTCGGTACACGTCCGGCGCAGCAGGCCGCCCTGGCCTGACGGGCCGCGCAGCCCTGGTCAGTCCGTCGACGTGTCATCCGGGAGTTCGGAGTAGTTCCACTGATGTTGCCTGGCCAGCGCGCAGGCGGCATCGACGTCTCCTGAGCTCAGGGAATCCAGGAGTGCTTGATGATCATCGGCGATCGCGCGCAGATCCGGTGTGCGGGCCATGATCGTCACCGACGTCCGGGCCTCGATATGGAGGTTCTCCCAGGTGCGCTTGATGAGGTCGTTCCCGGCCGCCTCGATGATGTGCCGGTGGAACATCACGCTTTCCATTCCGACCGCTTCGGTGTCGTTCTCGCGGGCCGCCTTTTGCATCCGCTCGACGTCATCTCTGAGTTCGTCGAACGGTACGTTGCCGATCATCAGCACCAGCCGGGTTGCGGTCTCTTCGAGCGCGGCCCGCAAGACATAACTCTCGCGCAGGGTCTCGCGGATGAACGACCGCACGAACGTGCCGCGTCGCGGCTTGATCTCGACGAGCCCGAAGGTTTCCAGCTCCCGCAGCGCTTCCCGGACCGGAGCTTGGCTGGTGCCGAACGTCGCGGCGACCCGGGTCTCCACCAGCCGCTCGCCGGGTTCCAACTCGCCGGCCACGATCTGGCGTACGAGCGTGTCGCGGATCCGGTGGCTCAGGGTCTGGTGAAGATCCGGGTTCTGGTGCGCACGCATGGTCTGAAGATACGGACTCGTCACCTCACGGACGGAGCCTATCGGCCGCCCGTTTACAGATCGACGATCAGCAGCGGGCTCTTGGATCGAGAAACACACGGCAAGATGACCTGGTTGGATTCACGTTCGTCGTCGCTCAGGACGTCGTCGTTGTGTTCCGGGACGCCATGGGTGACCCGGAGCTCACACGTCCCGCAGATCCCGGCGCGGCACGAGTTGTCGATGTCGTAGCCGGCGTCTTCGAGCACTTCCAGAAGGGTCTTGTCGGCCGGTACGGGCAGGCGCGTGCCCGATCGGGCCAGTTCCACGGCGAATTCGCCGTCGGTGACGCTGTTCGACACCGCCCTGGGCGTGAAGCGCTCCAGCCGCAGCGCACCAGCCGGCCAGCTGTCGCACGCGCGCTCGACCGCATCGATCAGCGGCCCCGGCCCACAGCAGTAGACGGCTGTGTCGGTGCGCGGAGCGCCCAGGAAGTGGTCGAGATCCAGCAGGCCGTATTCATCCTCGGGCATGATGTGCAGCTCACCGCCGGATATCTCGCTCAACTCGCCGATGAACGCCATCGAGGTGAGCGTTCGCCCGCCGTACACGAGCGTCCATGGCTTCGCGCGTGCGGCGACATCGTGGACCATCGGGAGTATTGGGGTTATGCCGATACCCCCGGCGACGAACAGATACCGCTGGGCATCCACGAGCGCGAAGTTGTTGCGCGGCCCCCTGACCGTGAAAATGTCACCGGGGGAGACACTTTCGTGGATCAGCTTCGAACCGCCCCGGCTTGCGGGCTCGCGCAACACGGCGATCCGCCACGGCTCTCCGTGCTGCGGGCCGCCGCACAGCGAGTAGTGGCGAACGATTCCGTCGGCGAGCTCGATCTCCAGGTGCGCGCCCGGCGTCCACGGTGGCAACGACGACCCGTCCACCGCGCACAGGTCGATGCCCAGCACTCCTTCGGCCTCCCGGCGCAACGCTGAAACCTGCACGGGGAAACCACAATCGCGTTCACTCGCGATGCTCATCGGCGGCCTCTAGGAGGTCAGCAGTCGAGTTGCCGCTTCCGGCGAGAACATGTTCGCCGCGATGTCACGCATGCCGCGCATCGCGCGCAGGATCTCGTTGCGGTCGTCGTCGGTTTCCGCGTAACGCGACAGTATCTGGCGCCCCAGGCCCACATGGAACTTCTCGTCGATCTCGATCTTTCGGTGCACCCGCACGACCTCGTCGAAACCGTAGCGTTCCCCGGCGAGAAAGGTCGGCTCGAGACTTCCGGTGGCCGAGGTTTCCGACGCGTTCCACGCGGCCACCGCCGCGAGCGGGTGGCGGTCGAGACAATCCCAGAGGAATTCGCTCCACACCCGGGAATCCGGCGGGACACTCGTCGGCGCTGTGCCGCCCAGCGACTCGACGGCGTGGCTGACGGCCTCGTAGTGCTCGGCCTCCTGGAATGCCTGCTTCGCCAGCAGGGTGATGTGCTTGCGCTCGAAACCCAAACCGTATCGGCGGATCTCCTCGTTCAGCAAGAACACGTAGTCGATCTCGCGCCAAGCACGGGTGGCCAGCCACTCGGCGAGGATGATGGGCTGGGGGTTCAGCGCGAACGAATCGAAGAACTGCTCGCTGGTGCGTTTGGCATTGGCGAAGATCGAGTCGAGAATCTCGTCGACCTCGGCGCTGATGGGGTCCAGGCCTGTCCCGCCTCGGACGTTTCTGACGTTGACCATGTGGGAACCGCCCTTTCGCAATCAATTATCGATAATCGATCGTAGGGCGCCTGCTCGCCCCGGGTCAAGGGGTTGTTACGACGTTGCCTGCGCCGCGATCGGAGCGGATCCGGCCGAGGTGCGGGGGATGGCCTTCGCCACGTGGAGGTTGTGATGGCGGGTGGACGTGTTCGGATCATTTGTGCCGCAGTGTCTTTCGTGTCCACCGTCAGCGGGACTCCAGGGCGATCGCGAGTTGCCGCCTGCTGCTGCACTTTTCGTGAATCGGTGCGGGCTATGCTCCCGCCGTGCGATGCGGTGCATCGACGTGCCCATACTGGTTGGCATCTTCTGCCAAAGCGACCCCGTCAGGATTGGCTGTTAGGTATGTGTGCATCCGTGGCATGCGAACCTAGCGTGAAGCACCTCATAACCGTCCTGTCCAGGAAACGAGGAACTCGCATGAAGGACAGCACCCGTGCGCAGACGCCCACGAACGTCGGGCAACCTCCCTCCTCGGAAGAATCGGGCAGCGCGTTGGTGCTCGAACGCCGTGGAATCGCACATGTTCCGACGAGCCAGCGCTACGGCAATCCACGAAACCAATTCACGGTCCGGTTTGCCCCGGTCATCTACTTGGCGGGTATCTACCTCGGGGCCAGCGGCGGTCCCCTCGGCCTGGGGTTCACCGGTAGCGTCACCGCGATCGTGCTCGCCAACATCCTGGGGTCGATCGTGACCGGGTTGTGCGCGGTCATGGGCCCGCGACTCGGCATGCCGCAGTTGCCCATGGGGCGCGCGCCGTTCGGCTACGTCGGGAACTACCTGCCTGCGTTCCTCACCCTGTTGATGTGTATCGGCTACTACAGCGTCGGCACGGTGCTGGGGGCCAAGTCGCTGGCCGACCTCTTCAACGCCCCGTACGCACCCACGGTCGTGGTGGTCGCGGCAGTGAGCATCCTCATCGGTGTCTTCGGCTACAAGATCCTGCACGCGATGGGCAAGATCATCACGAACGTGAGCATCGTCGTGCTGACCGTCGTCTCGGTGGTCCTGATCTTCCACGGCGGCGGACCGGGAACGGCTGCCACGGCGACCGGTGTCGACTATTGGCTGGCGTGGTCCGTGCTGTTCACGGCCGTTTTCGGGTACACCGCGAGCTGGGCGCCGTACGCGTCGGACTACTCGCGCTACCTGCCTGAAAACAGCAAGCCCTCATCGATCTTCGCGGCGGCCACGGCCGGGCTGTTCGCCTCGACGACGTGGATGATGTGCCTCGGTGCCGGCCTCATCACGCTCATGCCCGACGGCGACGTGATCGACGCGTTCGGCATCGCGCTGCCCGACTGGCTGCGGTACGTCGTACTGCTCACCCTGGGCCTGTCCGCCATTCCGCACAACTCCGTGAACCTCTACAGCGGTGCGATGAACACGTTGACGTGCGACATCAAACTGCCGCAGTGGGTCACGGTGACCATCGCGGGTGTCATCGGACTGGCGATCGCGCTGGTGTTCGGCGGCGACCAGTTCCAGGCGAACTTCCTGCTGTTCCTGCACGTACTGTCGTACTACATCACGCCATGGGTCGCCGTCCTGCTGGTCGACTACTACGTTGTGCAACGGGCCGGGCGAAACACGTTGCCGTTCGACAACTTCTACACACCCGACGGCGCGTTCGGGCGGTACAACCTCGCGGGGCTCGGCGCGTTGATCGTCGGTGTGGTCGTATCGGTGCCGTTCATGGCCAACGACTTCTACACCGGCCCCGTCGGGGCGAGCCTCGCCGGGGCGGACCTGAGCTACTTCGTCTCCGGCATCGTCGCGGCGGTCATCTACCTGGTTGCCAAACGGCGGATGGCCCCCCGGCCGGCGGCTCCGGTGCAGAAGACCGACTGACGGTCCGGCGGGCGCGCGGGAATCGGCGCCGGCGACGTTATCCCCAACATGTCGTTCATCCACAGATGATGACGGCGGGGGCGTCGCCGGCGCCGATTCGTCTGCGCCGGCTTCTAGCGTCAGGGCATGCGAACCGAACTGCCGGCGCAACGCGTCCGCCGCCGACTCGGTACTGACGACGAAGCCGAGGACGAGTCCGACGATCCGCCGGAAGCCGCCCTGTCGAAATGGCTGCCCGACAACGTGACCGACGGACCCTCCGGGTGGTTCGCGGCAGTGCGGGCCGACCCTGGCCGGGCCGGCGTGACGGCGCTTGCCGTGGTGGGGGTGCTGGCCGTTCTGGTGGCCGCTTTCGCGTTGATCCGCGATCGGCCGCCGCCGGTGACGTCGGCGAATCTTCCGCCGGTGCAGATGGTTTCGTCAGCCGGCCCGACGCCGGAGGCCGGTTCGGAGGCTGTGGTGGTCAGTGTGGTCGGCCTGGTGCACAAGCCCGGCCTGGTGACGTTGCAGCCAGGGGCGCGCATCGCCGACGCCCTCGCGGGCGCGGGTGGTGCGCTCGGCGGCGCCGACCTCGTCGGGCTGAACATGGCCCGGCGCGTGGCAGACGGTGAACAGATCGTGGTGGGCATCGCCGCACCGCCCGGAGCGCCGCCAACCATGGGAAGCTCGGTCAGCGGAACGGCCCCGTCGTCAGGGGCGCCCGGGACGTCTGCGCCGACGCCCGGCGGCACACCAGCCGTGGTGGATCTCAACGCCGCCACCGTCGAACAACTCGACGAGCTGCCCGGCGTCGGGCCGGTGACCGCGGCGGCCATCGTGGCGTGGCGCGATGCGAACGGTCGGTTCACGAGCGTCGATCAACTCGGCGATGTGGACGGCATCGGTCCGGCCCGGCTGGAGAAGCTCAGGGAGTTGGTCCGAGTGTGACCGTGCCGCCGCAGGACACCGAGCGTCTCGATCTGCGCCTGGCGCCGGCCGCGCTGACCGCGTGGGCCGTGACGGCCACCGGAATTCTGTGGCCGCCGCTGGGAGCCGTTGTGGCAGTTGCCGCTTCGGTGTTGGCGTCCGGTGCGCTGGCCCGCTGGCGGCACCGGGCCGGGGCGTCACGCGTGGGCGCCGCGGTCATCGCTGTCGCGGTGGTGGGCGTCGGTTTCACCGTTGCCGTCGGGGTGCGGACCTACCAGGTGCGGCACCACCCGATCACCGCGCGGTTCGGCCTAAATGCCGAGGTGCGTGTCAGCCCGACGGAGAGCCCGCGTGTGGTCAACGGCGGTCGGCTGATGTTTCGCGCCGCCCTGCACGAGCTCGACGGAGTGGCCAGCTCGGGGCGGGTTCTGGTGTTCGCGTCGAGCGCAGGCTATGGCGCGCTGACCGTCGGACGGCCTGCGGTGTTCCGCGCCACTGTCGGCCGGCCCAGCCGCCGTGACCTCACGGTGGCCGTGCTGTCGGCGACGGGGCGGCCCGAGCTCGGTGATCCGTCGTCGATACAGCAGGCCGCGCAACGTGTTCGGGCGGGTTTCGCCGATGCGGCACGACGCGCTCTGCCGCCCGACCAGGCGGCGATGCTGCCTGCGCTGGTACTCGGCGACACTTCGACGGTCACGGGGCAGACCACCGCGCAGTTCCGCACGGCGGGCCTGACGCATCTGACGGCTGTTTCGGGCGCCAACGTCACCATCGTGTGCGGTGCGGTGCTCATGACGGCTGCGCTGATCGGGCCCAGGGCCGCGGTCGGGTTGGCGGCGCTCGGATTGATCGGCTTCGTCGTGGTGGTGCAGCCGTCGGCCAGTGTGCTGCGCGCTGCGGTGATGGGTGCCGTGACCCTGCTGGCGGTGCTGACACATCGGCGCCGTCAGGCGATCCCCGCGCTGGCCGCCGGCGTCATCGTGCTCATGGTGTTGGCGCCCGAACTCGCCGTGGACGCCGGCTTCGCGCTGTCGGTCGCTGCGACCGCAGGCATCGTGGTGCTCGCGCCGGTATGGACGCGCCGGCTGGAATCCCGCGGCTGGCCGAAGCCGCTTGCGGCGGCGGTCAGCGTCGCGGTCGTCGCGCAACTCGTGACGGCGCCGCTGGTGGCCGGCATCTCGGGCCGGTTCAGCGTCGTGGCGGTGGCCGCCAATCTGGCGGTCGCCGCGGTCATCCCGCCCATCACGGTGCTTGGCACCGCCGCGGCGGCGCTGTCGGCGCTGTGGCCCGCCGGAGCGCAGTTCCTGATCCGGTTCACCGGGCCGGAGTTGTGGTGGCTGTTGTCGGTGGCCCGGTGGGCTTCTGCGGTGCCCGGTGCCTCCGTGCCGACACCGTCGGGGCTGCCCGGGGTGGTGTCGGTTGCCATCTGCGGGGTGGCCGTCGTGGTGCTGTGGCGGCGGCCGTGGACGCGTCATGCGCTGACCGCGCTGGCGTTGTGCCTGCTCGCGTGGGCGCTCGCGGGCCAGGTTGTCGGCGCTGTCGGGGTGGCGTGACACGATCATGGGCGTGACCGATGGGCTGCACCTGGTGCTGGGCGATGAGGAACTGCTGGTCGAACGCGCGGTCGGGGCGGTGCTGCGCGATGTGCGGGCGCAGGCGGGCACCTCCGACGTGCCGGTGGACCGGCTGCGAGCGGGCGAGGTCAGCACCAGTGAACTCGCCGAGCTGCTGAGTCCCTCGCTGTTCGCCGAACAACGCCTCGTGGTGCTCGAATCGGCGGCCGAAGCGGGTAAGGACGCGGTGGCCTTGATCGCCTCTGCCGCGGCCGATCTGCCGCCCGGCACGGTGCTCGTCGTCATCCACGCCGGCGGCGGGCGCGCCAAAGCGTTGGCTGATCAGCTCAAAAAGCTTGGCGCACAGGTGCATCCGTGCGCACGCATCACGAAGGCGGGCGAGCGCGCGGATTTCGTGCGCCGTGAATTCCGCAGCTTGCGGGCCAAAGTGTCCGACGACACCGTCAACGCGGTGCTCGATGCGGTCGGCTCCAACCTCCGGGAACTCGCGGCCGTGTGCTCGCAGCTGGTGGCCGACACGGGCGGAGAGGTCGACGTCGCCGCGGTGCGGCGCTACTACAGCGGCAAGGCCGAGGTGAAGGGTTTCGACATCGCGGACAAGGCCGTGGTGGGTGACGTGGCGGGTGCCGCCGAGGCGCTGCGGTGGGCCATGCTCAGTGGCGAGCCGCAGGTGGTGCTGGCCGACGCGCTGGCCGAGGCGGTGCACAGCATCGCGCGGGTCGGGCCGTTGTCAGGCGATCCGTACCGGTTGGCCGGGGAGTTGGGCATGCCGCCGTGGCGGGTGCAGAAGGCGCAGAAGCAGGCCCGCAGGTGGTCGCGCGAGTCGGTCGCCGAGGCGATGCGGGTGGTGGCCGCCCTCAATGCAGACGTAAAGGGCGCAGCGGCAGATGCCGACTACGCCCTTGAGGCGGCGGTGCGCCGGGTGGCGCAACTCGCCGCGGGGTAAAGCGTCCAGATCAGAGCTTGTTGAGCGCCAGTGCCAACGCGGACTTTTTGTTCGCGGCCTGGTTGGCGTGGATGACCCCCTTGCTGGCGGCCTTGTCGAGCTGGCGGCTGGTCGACACCAGCAACTCGGTGGCCTTGTCCTTCTCGCCCGCCTCGACGGCCTCGCGGAAGCCGCGGATGGCCGTGCGCAGCGACGACTTCACCGACTGGTTGCGCAGCCGACGACGCTCGTTGGTGCGGATGCGCTTTTCCTGCGACTTGATGTTGGCCACGTAGCAGTTCCTTCTTAATTTTCTAGCTGGGGTTTACTGAAGTCTGTGCGCGCCCGCACGTACAGCGGGCAGCGACTGTTCAGGGTACCAGTGTGGCACCCGATCTCCCAAAGTGGCGGTCGCCGGACCCCAGTCCTGTCGCACTGTTCTACCACTTCAACGGCGCGTTGGCCTGCTGAAACGGGTCATGTCATTGAACCGGCGAAAACTGCACACGTGGTGCAGCATGTGGGGGTGAGCCTTCGAACACCGCGGACGCGAGGAGCAGATGTGACACTGCCTGACAAGACGTCCCGGCCCGCGCGCAACGGCGGGCAGACGCGCGTCAAACACCGCGGCGTCTTCGACGGCTACAACAACCTCGGCCGGTACTCAGAGGCCTTCGACGAGATGTTCGACGCCGCCGGCAACGTCCGGGGCCCCTACAAGGGCATCTTCGCCGAGCTTGCTCCGTCGGACGCGTCGGAACTTCAGGCCCGGTCCGACGCCCTGGGCCGCGCGTTCATCGACCAGGGCATCACCTTCTCGCTGTCCGGCCAGGAACGTCCGTTTCCGCTCGATCTGGTGCCCCGGGTGATCTCGGCCGCCGAATGGTCGCGGTTGGAGCGGGGCATCACCCAACGTGTCAAAGCGCTCGAGATGTACCTCCACGACATCTACGGCGAGCAGGAGATCCTGCGTGACGGCGTCATCCCGCGCCGGCTGGTCACGTCGTGTGAGCACTTCCACCGCGAGGCCGCGGGCATCGTCCCGCCCAACGGCGTGCGCATCCACGTCGCGGGCATCGATCTGGTCCGCGACGACAAGGGCGACTTCCGGGTGCTGGAGGACAACCTGCGGTCGCCGTCGGGGGTGTCGTACGTCATGGAGAACCGGCGCACGATGGCCAGGGTCTTCCCGAACCTGTTCGCCACCCATCGCGTGCGCGCCGTCGGCGACTACGCGTCGCATCTGCTGCGTGCGCTGCGCAACGCGGCTCCCACCAACGTCGCGGACCCGACCGTGGTCGTGCTGACGCCCGGCGTCTACAACTCGGCATATTTCGAACACTCGCTACTGGCCCGGCAGATGGGCGTGGAGCTCGTCGAAGGCCGCGACCTGTTCTGTCGCGACAACACCGTCTACATGCGGACCACCGAGGGCGAACGTCAGGTCGACGTAATCTACCGGCGTATCGACGACGCCTTCCTGGATCCGATGCAATTCCGGCCCGACTCGGTGCTCGGCGTCGCGGGGCTGCTCAACGCCGCGCGGGCAGGCAACGTGGTGATCTCCAGTGCGGTCGGCAACGGGGTCGGCGACGACAAGCTCGTCTACACCTATGTCCCGACGATCATCGAGTACTACCTGGGTGAGAAACCCGTGCTGGCCAACGTCGACTCGTACCGGTGCTGGCTCGACGACGAACGCGAGGAAGTGCTCGACCGGATCGAAGAGCTGGTCATCAAACCGGTCGAGGGCTCCGGCGGATACGGCATCGTGTTCGGACCCGACGCCTCGGAGAAGGAACTCGCGACCATCATCAAGAAGATCCGCAGCGATCCGCGGGGCTGGATCGCGCAGCCCGTCGTGCAGTTGTCGACCGTGCCGACCCAGATCGACAGCAAACTGGCGCCGCGCCACGTCGACCTCAGACCGTTCGCGGTCAACGACGGCAACGACGTGTGGGTGCTACCCGGCGGGTTGACCAGGGTCGCGCTGCCCGAAGGCTCGCTGGTGGTCAACTCCAGCCAGGGTGGCGGCTCGAAGGACACCTGGGTGCTCGCGTCGCGGACGTCGGTGGCCGATCGCGAGCTGGCAGCGGCCGAAGTCGTTCGGTCGCTGCCCAAGTCGGCCAAGGGCCCCAAAGGCGACGCCGGCGCCGATGGTTCGTCGTCACAACAACAGCAGTGACAGGGGGGTGGCGTAGATGTTGGCGCGCAACGCCGAATCGTTGTATTGGATCGGACGCTATGTGGAGCGTGCCGACGACACGGCACGGATCCTCGACGTCACGGTGCACCAGCTGTTGGAGGACGCCAGCGTCGACCCGGACAAGGCGTCGCGAACGCTGTTGCGGGTGCTCGGTATCGAGCCGCCCAAACAACGCCTCGACGTGTGGTCGCTGACCGACATCGTGGCGTTCAGCCGGGACAGCAGCGGCAACTCGATCGTCGACTCGATCTCGGCGGCTCGTGAAAATGCCCGCGGTGCACGCGAAGTCACGTCGACAGAGATCTGGGAGTGCCTCAACACGACCTACAACGCGCTGGCCGAGCGCGAGCGCGCGGCCAAACGCCTCGGCCCGCACGAGTTCCTGTCCTATGTCGAGGGGCGCGCGGCGATGTTCGCCGGCCTGGCGGATTCGACGCTGAGCCGCGACGACGGCTACCGCTTCATGGTGCTGGGGCGCGCGATCGAACGCGTCGACATGACCGTGCGGTTGCTGTTGTCACGCGTCGGGGACAGCGCATCGTCGCCGGCGTGGGTGACCCTGCTGCGCTCGGCAGGCGCGCACGACACCTACCTGCGCACCTACCGCGGTGTGCTCGACGCCGGTCGCGTGGTCGAATTCATGTTGCTGGACAGGCTGTTTCCGCGCTCCATCTTCCACTCGCTGCGGTTGGCCGAACACAATCTCGACGAGTTGCTCAACCGGCCACACAATCGCCTCGGCGCGACAGACGAGGCCCAGCGGCTGCTGGGCCGCGCGCGCAGCGAACTCGAGTTCCTGCAACCGGGCGCGGTGCTGGAATCCCTCGAGGTGCGCCTGGCCGGTCTGCAAAAGACCTGCCGTGATGTCGGAGAAGCATTGGCGCTGCAGTATTTCCATTCGGCTCCGTGGGTGGCGTGGACCGACGCCGGCCGCCGCGAATCGCTCGTCATCGAGGAGGGTGAGATCTAGATGTGGCGCATGCGGGTGGTGCACTCGACCGGGTACGCCTACAAGTCACCGGTGACGGCGTCGTTCAACGAGGCGCGGCTGACGCCACGTTCGGATTCCCGGCAGAACGTCATCCTCAACCGGGTCGAGACCGTGCCGGCCACCCGGTCCTATCGCTATGTCGACTACTGGGGGACCGCGGTCACGGCGTTCGATCTGCACGCGCCGCACACCGAACTGGAGGTCACGTCGTCGTCGGTGGTCGAGACCGAGGTCGGCGAGCGGCCCGAGGAGCAGGTCAGCTGGGAGGATCTGCGGTCCGAGCCGGTGTTCGACCGGTTCGACGAGGTGCTCGGCCCGACCCACTACACGCCGCGGAGCAAGCGGATCGCCCGCGTGGGGGAGCGCATCGCCAAGGACCACGAACCGCACGACGCGGTGATCGCGGTGTCGGAGTGGGTGCGCGGCGA